>JANQHZ010000255.1 GCA_028282445.1 Candidatus Binatia bacterium
CGATTGCGACCGCGACGGCACGTTGACTGACGTCGAGTTTGCGCAAGCTCTACGCGCCGTTTTCCATCGGTCGACGTCCGCGTGCGCGAATCAGGATACAGATTCGGACGGTTCCGTACGCGCGAACGACCTGGTGGCGATCATTGACACTAGGTGGCAGTGCGTCCGGGCGAGTCAACCGTAGTTTCGCGGTTTCTATAATTGTCGCAACCACGCACGGTCCGGGCGTAGTGAGTATCCGGCTCCCCGGTGATGGTTGCGCTGCCGTCGTCGAAGGAGACCGTTGCAACGGTCCCGGGGGCGACCTTGTCCGTGGATGAAGACCGGAAGTTGGTGACACCAGCGTGACCTCATCGATCCCCGTTGCCGCATCGTGCTGAACCGTGACGTGGCGAACGATCGTGTCGACGTTCCCAGCGAGGGGCTCGTCGGCATGATCAGGATGGTTTGCCAAAGGCCTTTGGGCGACGACGGGATTGGAGTGCGGATGTCCCCAGTGCGGCGCCGATCCGTCCGCGACCCCAACGGCTCGCATCAGCGTTCGGCGGAAGATAGGTGTGCGTCTCAAGGATCCGACGCGCTTGTGCTGGATCGAGTTCCGGGCTCTCCGCGAGCAGCAATGAGAACCACCCGCTGGCAAACGCGGTTGCTTGGCTCGTTCCGCGAAACGCCACTTTGCTGCTGCCGACTTGCAGATCTTCACTGACGACAGCGGCGCTCGAACGGGCCGCAACCAACCATTCTCCCGGCGCGACGAGGTCGGGCTTGGTGGTTTTCCCGTTTCTCAAAGGGCCGCGGCTACTGAAGCTCGCAATTTGACCAACAACACCCAATCGGTCCTCGTGGCCGAGGCGTGAGTGCCATGCCAGCCGTGTTGTCGAGGCGCCGACGGTGATCACGTTTGCCGCGTCCCCGGGCTCACCGATCGTAGCGGCCGAATCGGTGATGCCGGTTGCAAACCATGCCGCCGGCCCATCCGGGTGCTCGCCCGACCATACGTGTAGAATCGCATCATTCTTGGAGACGTTGCGAACGTGAACGCGCCACGGACCGAGAGCTGGGCTGTTCCCACCCGGCACAATGTCGACGATGAACCGCTGAGATCGTTCTTGTTTCGGCGGCAGGGCGATACGGACGTGGCCTCCGGCAATTGGATAGTCTCCTAGTCCGAGCTCGCCCCGGACCGGTTCATGGTAGCCGGTGTGCTTGGATGCTCCGTCCGTCGGTGGTCCCTCCACCGCGACTTCGACATGGCCGGAGCCGGCGATCTCGGCCCACCCGTATAGATGCGCTTCGGGCCCAGCCTCACCGCGCGCCCGCTGGAGCATCAGCGGGAGCACTACATCTTCACTCGGCCGGAGTCGGCAGTGCACGTGGATGGGAGTCGTACCTTCATTGCCGGCGGCCGCGCAAATGAGGCGGCCAGGACCGCACATGGCGCCGACCGAGCGGCTGAACTGCCCGGTGCCGTCGTGCGGACCTGCGTGACCGCCTAGGCTCAGATTCACTACGGCGGGCAGGTCATGCGCTCGCGCGACGTCTCCGACGAAGCGGATACCGTCGAGGATCTCAGCTTCGGCGAAGCCGGTCTTCACCACCACCAACTTTGCCTTCGGATTGATCCCCGGCGAGCGACCTGCTCCGGCGGCGATTGAGGCGAGATGGGTGCCGTGGCCAGCAGCGTCCTCGGAACGACGCATGTGTGTGGGATGGTCGTAGGCCTGACCATACCCGGCGCCCGGCACCCCGGGCCCGTGGATCGTTTGATCCCAATAGCCGACAACGCGTCCGCGAAAGTCCGAGAGGGAAACGTCTAGGCCGGTGTCGATGATCCCGATGACTACGTTTCCGGACGTCTCGGACTGCAGGCGCTCCAGGCCTTGCTGTCCCACGGCGCGGATGGCCTGGTCGATTCTCGGGTACAAACGGATCGATGGTGCGACCGAGCGAACACCAGGCCAGCCGGAGAGCTCTTGCAGACGGGCAATCGGCAAGTAGGCGGAACGGATCGGCCCTTCGCCAGCGTTTACGCGGATGCCTCGATTCGGGTGAGGCAAGCTTGTGGGACCATCTCCATAGAACTCCACCAACACTTGAATGTGGGTCAATCGCAGGCTGAAAGGGCGATCGACCAATCGCATGAGTCTGCCGCCGACGACCCGCTCGGTTGGGAAGACTCCACGAGTTCCGAGCGGGCCGCGTCGGCGAAACTGGTCATACACCTCGGACAGGTGCTCCAGTCTGGGGTCGAGTGGCTGGTGGCGAGGAATTTCTCGTGCCCTCTAACAAGGTTCGGCGCCGGGTAGCCCCGCTTCCTCGTCGTCCGACGCCGGCTGGTCAAAGAGGATCACCTGTCCGGCCTTTGCGCTCTTGTAGCTCACTTTTTGGACCTCGTCGTTACCGCGCATCAGTTTGATGTCGTCGCCACTGTTGGCCAGCTTGACAGCGGAGTTGCCCGGTAGAACGACGCGCAGCGTGCCGCCTCCGGCAATGGTTCCGCCGAGAGTGTGTTGGCCACCCTGGCGATCGGCAAGAGCCCAGCCGGTGAGCGATGCCGGCGTGGTGCATGCGTTCGTGATCTCGACCCATTCGTTGCCGATGTCCGTACCTTTCGGATTGGGCATGCTCGCGCTGATGTAGAAGTTGATGGACGGAAGCGGAGGGGCCGGCGTCGCTGGTTCGTCCGGCGTCTCCCCCAGCATGTTGTTGGTCGCCGTGTTGATCCAGGGGATGTAGGGAGCGATCCGCGTGTAGATTCCACCGTCTCCGCAACGTGTTTCCGAGGAATGCGCCGCGCGAGAGGTGACCGCGGCAACCTTGCGGGCGCCGTCAACGACGATGTAGGCGGGGCCTCCGCTATCTCCGTTGCAAGAGTCCTTGCCGAGGTACTTGCGGCCGGCGTGAACTTCCCACTCCGCAGCGAAGCCGTGCTTCTCCTCGAGCGCGTCGATGACGTCGGCGGGGACATCCGCCGTTTTCGTGAGTGGAACATCCACTTTGCGCTTCGTCCCAAAGCCGATGTTTTGGGTCGGGTGCTCGAAGCCAAATCCGACGAGCAAGAGGTTGTCTTCTTCGGCGACCTCCTCGTTGCTCGCGATGGGAGTTGGTTCGACGTCCGCGTCTTCCGCCAGAATCAACAGCGCGATGTCATGAGAGGGCGTCAACCAGCCATCGTAGTCGGGGTGAACGATGACTTTGTCGACATCGACGACGGTACCGTCGACTCCGATCAGGGTATGGGCCCGGCCCCCGAGGTATACCTTGTCGATCAGAGGTGCGCAGTGAGCGGCGGTCACTACCAGGCGCGGCGCTACCAGAACGCCGGTGCAGAACCAGTCGTTGTCGTTGCCGATGCACGCACACTCGGGAAACTCGCCCCACTCGACCGTTTCCCCACCGACGATCCGCTCGTAGGCAGCGCGCGCACCACGCATTGCCCGATCGGCATCTTGTTGTCGGCCTGGCTGCGTCACCTGAAACTCGAGAGCCTCGACCAGATCGCGTAGCGCGTCGACCTGCTGCACTAATGCATCGACTCGATCCGACTCTTTTTGTTCCCCGACGCCGCCGCGGCAGCCGCAGCCTGAGTCGAGGCCAGTGCCGGTCCCTGAGCCGCCCTCCCGTGTTTGCGGCGGACCGAGCGGGATTGCACGGATGCCTCGCTCGCGACGCCGGTCGCCATGAAAAGTGATGTCGCCCGGTCCGGTGATCTCGATCGGCATCATCCGAGAACGGTCTCGGAAGCGGGCCTGCCTCCACTCGAACTCGTCCAGGTTGGCGAGGTCGCCGAAGCTGAGTCCCGTGTAGCCGCCGATCTCGGTGATACCAACTTGGTAGAGGCGTAGGTCGTGAGTCTTGGCGCCGTTCCAATCGTCCCACAGCTCGTTCTGCTTCATGACAAATCCGATCGCCGAAAGGTCGCTACCATTCGCCGTTGGGTCGCGTAGAACGACGATCTTCCAGAACGCCGAAGGGATGCGAAGGGTGTCGGCGTGGTATTGGTCGTGGGTAGTGTAGATCGGGCCGGTAAACACGCATAGCCGCGGGGAGATTCCGCCTGCCGATTGAAGTACCCAGTCTTCGAGGTCGACCCACTCGTCCTGGTTGAATCTCTCGTGCTGCGGCGCCGCATTGGTGTAGTAGAAGGTCGAATCGCTGGCGTCCCGAGCATCTTGAACGCTTTCGCCCCAGGCGACCGCGGCGCGGCGTACCAGATGGCCCCGATCCCAGGGGTTGTCGTAGTAGGCGCCCGGGCCGGTCTGTAGCGCGTGTGGGATACGGTCGTCCAGCGCCCAGCCGTCACGGGGCACAGAGCGGCGCAGCGAAGTGTCGATGTTGTGTGCGGTGTAGAGGGCCGTACGACGATCCTGGTGCATGACCAATGAGAAGTTGATGTAGTCGAACCGTTGCCCTGATTGGACCAACTTGCCTTGGCAGGACGGGATTGGGAGCGCCACCTGGTAGCCGTCGCCGAGGAATCGATCGTCATAGGGGACGAGGTAGGGTAAACGGGCCATTGTCTTCTCCTTTGATTTATCGCGGTTTCGCTCAGATCTCGGTGCAAGTGCGGAGGGTCTGTCGACTGAACACTGGTACGTAAACCACGATCTCCCCGCGGCCGGCCATTGGGGAATTCCCGTACGCAGGTATTCTTCGACAGAGCCCCTTTGGTATCGTTTACAAGTCCGAGCCTGACCTCCTACTGCCAGAGGGCTTGGCCGCTCGCCCAGAACGCGCGACGCCCGTTGTAGGACCCTGTGAACAATACTGAGAAGCACAATCGAGGCGTATCGACTGCGGTCTCGCTTGGCGGCAAACGTCTCCGCCAATGAGATCCACTGCGACAACATGGGCGAAGCGGTCGAGATCGGCAGGGTCGCGGGGGCGGAGCTGGACCGTCCCCGGGCTGCCTACACGAAAGACTCGTGGATGAAGGGTTTGGGGCAGTTCCTCCGTTTCCAATCCCGATTCAACGGGTTTCCGCACCGCGACTCCACGACCGGAGAGAAAAATGGGCCTGTCCCCAATTCCGTCCTCGGCGAGCTGCCTGTCGACATGAAAGACGCTTCGACCTTCAACCCCAGGCAGGTTCAGGTGACCCGATGGAAGGACGGCACGGCGACCCGCATCTGCTTCTACTACGACCCCGCGAAGCTATCGGGATCGCCCGACGGCTGGCCTGTGTGTTGGAAAGGGGCCTCCCGTTGAGAGGTCCCTGCCAACTGCCGCTGATTAGCGGTCGATAAGTCTCTCCTCGAATAGAGCTTGGCAGGGGAATCCCGGTCTGAAGCAGTGATTCTAGTCACTTGACAGGGCATCGGTCGGGTAGGTAGCAAAGCGAACAATCAGCGTCGGCGAGTTCTAAGGGGGTAGGGCGGTCCAAGCTGGTACCGGCACTCGCCGTTATGTGTACTTGCGGAAGGGGGGACCCTCATGGGGGCACCGGTCGATGAGAGCGGATGGCTACGTCGATCCCGCTGCGGGCCGGCGGTTACTGCTGAGCTATCGTTTGGTTCACTGCCGCACCGAGTTCTCCGGCCCAGGTCGATTGCAACGGCTTGGTGGGATCACGACCAGCGTGGACTGGCAGTGAGCAGTCGTCCGAGTTGAACCAGCATCTTTTCGCTTTTGCTTATTCACCGCAGCGCTCCCAATCGCACCGCACCCGAATCAAGGAGGAACGATCGTGAAGACCAGAACTTCGATGGTGATTGTCACCATCCTCGCAGGCGCCCTTGTGGCCCCCTCGCTCGCCCGAGCGGACGATGAGAAAATCGAGCTGACGTGCAAGGTAGTTGCCGCAGAGGCCGGAGTCGCCGGTCTGCTCGGAGTCGACAGCGCGGGGGACGCGCTGAAGCTGGTCGCCAAAGCCGGCGCCTGGGCGCTGGAGCGCTACGCGGATAAGCTCGAAGGAACGTATTCGACGAAGCTGATTGCCGACGACTTGCGGCCGGGAGGCACGCTCCCCAACCGGGAGTGTGTGTTCAAGCGGTCGGTGGACGGCTCCGATGCGATCGAACTGACGTTTCGACTGGTGCCGGATGAGGATGGGGTCGCATACCGCGTCAAGGCGACCCAGCTCGTCGTCAACCAGATCAAGGCAGAGAAAGGTTGGCTCCCCTGGTCGAATCGCGACGAGATTGACGTGGTGTTCACGTTCAAGTTCCGCGGCCCCTTTCACGGCGCCGACGGCTGGCGCACCATCGAATCCGACCCTGTCACTTTGAAGTTGGAAGAGATTTCCAAGAACCTAGGGACTCCGATCAAGCCAGCCGACAAGCTCACCGATTGGTTGGTGACGCCGACGCTCGACGCCTACAGTCTCGAGGTGTCTGCGCTAGAAACGAGTGATCTGAAGGCCTGGGTCGAGAAGGCCGCGAAGCTGCTCGAGAAGGCTGGCGAGTAGCGTCAAGGCGAATGAGGAGGGCAACGCGAAGAGCGGCTTGCCTGGTCGCGGTGCTAGCGCTACTCGCGGCCGCCGCAACCTTCGCTCAGGGTGGCGCCGGCGGTGGCGGAGCCGGCGGTGGCGGGGCTGGTGGTGCTGCCGGGGGTGCGGGCGGCCCAGGGGGATTCGGCGGGAACGGCCGGGGTCTCGGTGCCGAGTCGGGTCTCGGCAACGGAGGGCTAGGCGAGTACCCCGAGGGCCTGGGGCCGCGGATCCGATACCCCGACCGGCACCCCGATCCGTTGCCGGTCGACATTCAGGACATCCTTCGCGAGTTGGGGCTGCCCCCGTTGGGATCGGGTTCCGGAGGATCCGGGGGTGGCGCCGTGGCCGGCAATCCTGCGACGGGCGGTGCCCCCCAGTCGCCGTCTGGCTATGCACCGGTGCTGGGCCCACAGCCAGACTGGATGCCGGCTGGACCGGTCGACGTTTATGGAAACCTATCGACCAAACAACTCGGTCGGACCTGCACCGTTGCGGCCTCGGCGCCGCTGCCTGATATCTGCGGTGGAGAACGGGCGCCGTTGGGGTTCGGCAGCTACGCGACCGCCATCTGGACCGTGACCCGCACGCGACCGATGCGCGCGGTCACCGCGTCTGGAATCTGTGACGAACCAGCCGACGGCGACTCCGCGCTCGAGGCACTTCTCGATGCCCGAAAGGCTGTGGTCGCGAAGCTGGCCCGCAGCGTCGGACGCGTCAAGCTCGCGTCCGACGACGGTTACGTCGCGACCGCGCAGCTGTGGAAGGATGACATCGTGATCACGAATCACCACGTCGCGAAGGAACTGTGCAAGCTCGATGGGGCCCTCCCCGCGGCACCGATCGCCGGCACCGATCCCAAGATTTTGTTCAAGAACCGCAACTCTGCCCCGTGCGCGGCAGCTGACCCCGCCGAGCTCGCGGGCGCCTCGATCAAGGTCATCAGTTGCCTCGCTGCGGACCTGAAGCTCGATCTCGCCGTCTTGAAGCTCGACAGCTCCCCGCCAGGAATCATGGGCGTTGCGGCATCAGCCGATTACGCGGCGACTCCGTCCAGCCAGGACCCGGTCGTCGTCATCGGTTACCCGCGCTACCGCCGGCAGTACGTCAAGAGCACGACCGAGTACGTCGCCGACCCCGTGGCACGCTATCGCCAGCTGTATCCTGGAAACACCTTCGACTTGAGAGTCTCGTACGGCCGCGCCTACCCACCGCCCGCCGCCGGTCTCAAGTTCAGCCACGACGCGACTGTCTACGAGGGGCACTCGGGCTCCGCGGTCGTCTCCCTCGACACCGGCAAGCTGATCGGCATTCACCACTCTGGCGTCGAAGACGAAACTCATATCGCACGTGGCTATCGCGGCCGCCGACTCAACTTCATGACCACCTTCAAACAGGTCCAGAGCTCCGCGATCAACGCGGCGCTCGAGTAGGCCATCGAGCAGGGAGCGCCCATGGACAAACTCGAAGAGATCCGTACGACCCTATGCCTTGCGGCGATCAGCTACCGGGGATTTCACTACACGACGAGCGGGCACTTTCACGAGCAAAGGCTGCGGGACGCGATCCAGACCGCCCTGCTGGAAACGCGCTTCCCTCTGATCCAAGGGCAATGGGAGCTGGTCTGGGGACCGCAGTCCTACCGCTCGAAGCTGTCGAAGTTCGACGATTCGATGATGTTTGCCGTTCGCCACCAGGAGGACCGGAAGCGCGTCGTCGTGGTGATCCGAGGTACCAACCCGATCTCGCTGTTTGATTGGATCGTCGGTGATTTCATGATCTCGAAGATGATTCCTTGGGGCGATCATGCTCCGGGAGCGGAGATCTCGCTCAGTACCGCCTTCGGCCTGAGCCTCCTGCTCGACATGGAATCCGATCCGAATGCCGCGGGGGGCGGGACGCTTGCCAAGGTCGCTGCGGGTATAGCCAGACTCGACGATGCGATCCGCGGGGCGATCCGTCTCGACGAATGGCGGAAGAAGCTGAACGATCTATTGACCGGGGGTGGCGCGGCCGAGGGCCCCACTCTGCCGGAGCTTGCCGAGGCGCTCGGGACATCGAAGTGGAGCTCTGAGGTCGAGAATGCGATCCAGGATTTGGTCGACCACCTCATCAAAGCTTCCAACTATTTCAACGATGCGGCCGATCTCGGTCCGGACTTCGGCGTGCTCGACGTGCTCGGTCAGCATGTCCAGCTAGTAAGACCTGAGCCGAGCGAGCACAGTGTCTTGGCCTACTTGCGCGGGCTGGACGAGGAGCTCGGCGGTGGTCTCGATGTCGTCGTCACCGGCCACAGCAAGGGCGGAGCACTTGCGCCGGCACTCGCACTCTGGCTCGAGGAGGCCAAGGCTGACGGAGTGCGGACACCTCGGGGCTGGAGTTCGAACGGCAGTAGCGCGGTTCGCTGCATCTCGTACGCCGGCCCGACACCGGGCAATACAGAGTTCGCTGAGCACTGCGCCGATACGCTCCGCGGAAAGCACATCCGGGTCGTCAATCAGCGCGATATCGTCCCTCAGGCCTGGGAGCCCGCGACCTTGGCCAAGGTACCGTCGATCTACGACAGAATACCTTGTCCGGCGGCTCTGGAAGCGGTGCTCCAGGCGATGGTGGACGAGGCCAGCGCGCGCGGGTACGCCCACGAGAAGCCCAGTCGTCCCCGTGTCGACTTGCACGAATCCACACCCAGAGATCTGTTTCGCACGCACACCTTCGTCGGACAGGTCATCCGCCAGCACTTAGACGGTTACCTCGAGGCGCTCGC
>JANQHZ010000309.1 GCA_028282445.1 Candidatus Binatia bacterium
ACCCGACTGCCGCTTCGTATACCTGGCTCAACAAAACCTTTGGATTCCAAACTTGATCCCCTGCCTTGAACGACGGCGTCACAGGAGGCACAGAGACACCGAGATTGTTCGGATCGATCGGGGCGACCAAGCAGCTCGCTCGGCTAAATGAGTCCGACGCGAGTCGAAGCCGCGCGACCGAGTACTGGAGATGCCGCTCTGACGAGATCTCGGTGTCTCTGTGCCTCTGTGGTGAATCGTCCTTTCTAGTCTACGGAATCGAAGACCACCCGCTCGATGTCATTGCGGCTGTTCTCGGTATTGAAGAGCCGCGGGAACACGACATACACATCGTCGCCGCGTAGCGCCGCCGTCGTCGGGCCACTGCCGGTGATGACGTCGCTGTCCCAGGTACCGGTCAGCCTAGCGGTCTCCCAGTCGTCGTCGCTGCTTAAGAGGATCACTGACGCTACGCCGCCGATCGTGACGGCCGCCAGGTCGCCGTCAGCGGTGAACACCATCCCGTCCGCGGGTACGGCGACGTCAGAGTCGACCGCCGCAAAACCAGAAGGATCATCGATTGGAATCCGCAGCAACGACGGACCGCCGATGGTCGCGACCAGTAACCATTCGTCTTGGTAGACCTCGATTCCATTGGCGAGCGCGAGAGCGCCGTCGCGCAGCACGGTCTCGACATTGCCGTCGACGTCGACCGCGTAAACGGCGCCGCCGGTCGTATCGGTGACGTACGCGGTACCCGCGCTATCAATCACGACATCGTTGGCCAGGCCGGTCGGGCCCTCGACCGCAGCGCTGATGTCCACAATCCGAATAGCCTCGCCGGTGGCCAGGTCGTAGATACCCAGGCCGATCCGTCCGGCCTCCGCGAACGATCCAGCGGCGAGCAAGCGGTTGCGTTCTCGATCGACACGCAGGCCCAAGGTCGTCACCAACCCTGGATCGGCGACGAGGACCGACAGATTTCCTTCGTCATCGACCGTATGGATCGACCCGCGGGTAGCCGACCCTACGACGAAGACCTGGCCGTCGACGTCGTACTCGACTCCTTCGGGCTGAAGATTGAGGCTGTCGAAGGTGATCAGATCGGGCGGGGGTACGATCGGAGCGCCGCCGTCGTCATCATCGTCTCCGCAACCGCCGATCGCCAGCGCCAATACCGTCGCTGCGGCCAATCGAAGAATTCTTGTCATGGGATCCTCCAAGCAAAGCAGGAGTTCTCACCGATCGACGGAGATCGGTCAAATCGACGAATGGGCGAGCAAAGTCCGTGACCCACATCTCGAGCTCGCAGTTGCCACGCCCAGCCTCATCCACCTATTCTTCGCGCATGACCGAGAGCAATGCCGATCTCCACGCCATCCTTCCCCCGATCGACCAAATCGGCTTCGTCGTCCGCGACCTCGACGCCGCGGTCGAGCAGTACGAGCCTCTGGTGGGAACCTTCGATGTCGCCCAGTACGACATGGACGACGTCGACTACCGCGGGAGGTCGACCTCCTGCACACTCAAGATCGCGATCGCGCGGTCGGGCGACCTCGAGTTCGAGCTCATCGAGGTCGTCGCCGGCGAGGCCTATCACCGCGAATTCCTCGACCAGGGGCGCGACGGGCCGCACCACATCCGCTTCCCCACCAAGGACCTCGATGGCGACGTCGCCAAGCTGGAGCCGATCGGCTTCAAACGCGTCTACGGCAAGCGTTTTGCTCCGGGACTCGCCTTCGCCTACCTCGAGGACGACCGCGGCCGGGTCATCGAGCTCTTCGAAAGCTGAGTCGGCGCGTAGTTTTGGAACCGCAGATGAACGCAATCCAACAAGTGAATTGGGGTTCGCATTTTGCCGCACAGGCGCTATCCTCCCCCACTCATTCGAACGACGGAGCACCGACATGAGCATTCCCGCCGACTTCAATCTGGTTCACCCTTCCCACTACGCCGAGCACGGCTATCCGCACGAGATCTGGACACGACTGCGGAGGGAAGACCCGGTGCACTGGTTCGACAGAACCGACGGCCTGCCGTTCTGGGCCGTGACCCGGTACGACGACATCGTCACTGTCGGTAAACATCCCGACCAGTTTCACAACGGACCGCGGCTGGTCATCGACCACAAGCCGGAGGAGCCGAACGAATTCCCGCCCACCCTGATCCAGCTCGACCCGCCCAAGCACGGCATCTACCGCAAGCTGATCAACAAACGGTTCACTCCTGCCAGGTTGCGGCCGCTGCACGCGGACATCGAAAAGATCGCACTCGAGATCGTCGACTCGATGGGATCGGGCGACGACGAAGGAGAGTGCGACTTCGTGGAGAAGATCTCGGCGCCCCTGCCGATCGCCGTCATCGCGTGGCTGCTCGGCGTACCGGAGTCGGACTGGAAGCTGCTCTTCGATTGGACCAACCGCATCATCGGCGCCACCGATCCGGAGTTCCAAGTCGAGGGCAAGACCTCAGCCGAGTCCGCAATGGAGACGATGACGGAGCTCTTCATGTACTTCACGGAGCTCGTCCAGGAGAAGAAGAAGAATCCGCAGGACGATCTGACCAGTTTGTTCTCGACCCTCGAAGTCGACGGCAAGCCGCTGCCCGAGATGGACGTGTTGACGTTCTGCTTGATCATCGTCGTCGCCGGCAACGAGACCACTCGCAACGCCACCACCGGAGGCATGCTCGCACTGATCGAGCACCGTGACGAGCTTCGCAAGCTGCAGAACGACCCGTCGCTGATGCCTTCGGCGGTCGAGGAGATCGTCCGCTGGACGAGTCCGATCATTCATTTCGGGCGAACCGCCACCGAAGATTTCGAGCTCGGCGGCAAGACCATCAAGAAGGGCGACGCGCTGGCGCTCTTCTACCCTTCGGCCAATCGGGACGACAGCTGGTTCGACGCCCCCTTCGAGTTTCGCATCGACCGCAATCCCAACCAGCACCTCGCCTTCGGCGTCGGCGAGCACTTCTGCCTCGGAGCACACGTCGCGCGACTGGAGATGGAGTTCGCCTACCGACACCTCCTGCCGCGCATCGACGAAATCGAGCTGGCCGGCCCCGTCGACCGACTCCACTCGGCACTGGTCGGCGGCGTCAAACGGCTTCCGATTCGCTATAAGATGAAACAATCAGAAGCGGCCGCTTAAAACGATCCGTCGCCTGCGGCTCCGGATCGTGTCCCAAGGCCCGGCTCCGCCGGTCCGCCCCAAGACCATCCCTCGCTACGCTCGGATGGTCGTCCCAAGCGAGGCTTCGCCTCGCGCACGGTTCAACAGCGGCGCAACGCGCCTTGGGACGAGCTTGCGAAGCGAGCTCTTGGGACATGGCGCGGAGCGCCGTTTGGGACGCTCCCGGGAGCGGAGCGACTGGGAGCTTTGGACAGGCCGGCGTTAGCCGCCGGCCTTTTTTACTTTCCAGCCCTTCTTCTCGAGCTCAGCGACGAGTAGGTCGCGGTGATCTCCCTGAATCTCGATGACACCGTCGCGTACCGTACCGCCGGCGCCACAGCGTTGTTTGAGCTGCTTGCCGAGCGCGCCGAGGTCGTCACCGGCGAGCGGCACTCCGGTGATCACGGTGACACCTTTGCCTTTACGTCCCTTGGTTTGCCGACTGACCCGTACGACGCCGTCGCCGGCCGGCGCCGACGGCGTTTTCGAGCAGGCGCAATTGGCGACCGGCCAGCCGCAGCCCGGACACATGCGGCCGCGCTCGCTCGAATACACCAAGCCGCTCTGGTTGCGTCGCGATTGTCGGCTCATCGCGACGAGAATCCATCAATCGAAGAGCAGCGGCAACAGGACGTGGGCGAAGCAGTGCCCGGCCACCGGGATCGCCCAGTAGAGGTGAATCGCGACTAAGGAGAAGGCCGCGCCGGGCAAGATGGTGCGAACCGCGAAGTGCTGCGGGTCAAACGCGGTGGCGTTCGGCCCGATCTCGTGCGCGAGGGCAAACAAGATGCCGGTGGCGAGCGCCGCCACCACAGCCGCAGGGTTACGCCGCATGACACGACTCGACAGCACGAACAATGCCGGCAATAGCAGCAAGCGAAACAGCGCTTCCTCGACGACGCCAGCACCCAAACCGAGCAAGAGTCCGGGACGCGCCCCTTCCTCCAGCGGTACGAAGGTCGGCAGCTGCGGCCCGACGACGAGACGCAAGAGCGGCAAGGCGACCGAGATTGCGGCGACGGCGATCGCCCCCATGCGAAGCGATCCACGGAGCTCCTGCGGCGGCACCGCCCCACCCACGGCCCAACCCGCAGCAACCGCCAGACCGATCGCCGGCAACGACCACAGGCCGGCCACTTCCAGCAAGACCCGTACGATCGCGTCACAAGCCGCAATCTCCGCTTCGGTCGGCGGAGAGGCGAACACGTAGACCGCGCAGAGCAACGAGAACGGAACCAGCCAGAGAGCGGCCGCCGAGGCTTCGCTGGATGACGCGAACTGCGTCCGATTCGTCATCACCATCGCCTATCCGGCCGACGGACGTATGCGCAGCGACCGGATCCCGTGGCCGCCGACTGTTGCTCGTACGATCGAACCATCGACATCCAAGCTTCCCGTGCATGGCGACTCGTCCATCCGCACCTCCTCGAGCGAATCGAACGAGAACCCGACCTTCAGCGTCATTTCGGTCGTCTCCGCTGTCGGGTTGAACACACGGACAATCCAGCCGTCGCCGTCTTCCGCGGGCTTGAACGCCGACAAGACCAAACCTGCGCCCGAAATCGCCAGCAGCGCGCGACCGTCGGCGAGCAACGGCGTCGGCCCCGCAAGCACCCCCCGCAAGCCGGCTCTCGCCGCGCGCGCCTCGGCCGCGTCGGCGCGCCATAGCAGGGACACCTCGGCGACCACCTCGGACAACACCTGCGCACCGGGCGCCGCCATCGCCGGCCCGGCCGGAATCGGACGGCTGCGCAGATCGAAACGAGCCAACCAGCCTACCGAGCGGACCAAGGTCAATGCGATCGCGCCCGCGTCGGTCAGCGCCGCCTCCGGCAGTCCCGGCGCCACGACGGTGAGCCCGTTCGCCGCAACCCAGCCCTGGTGACAGAAGGTTGTCGGTGCCGGGTGCATCCATCCGCGATCGTCGAGCGAGCCCGGACGACGCGTGTTCACGTCGAAAGTCGATGCGTGCGAGAAAGTGTCGACCTCACCACCGGTGGGAAACAGCAAGCGCAAACGATGATCACTGGCCCGATTGACCAGGATCACGCGCGCGTCGACGCGGTCGACGCCGGGGACAACGCTCAACTCCGTGGTCAGATCGATCGGCACGAGATCGGCGCAACGCCGCTCGCGGTCCTCGCTGAGGGCCTCCGGAATCTCGAAACGGCGCTCGACACGTAGCGTCTCGATTCCCGACGGATGAATCCGCCGCGTTACATGGAGGTCGAGCAGCTTCGGAACTTGTATCGGCCCGACCGGGTCGAAATCGTAGGAGTCGCCACGGTCTCCGATGTCCTCGACCGCGAACAAACCAGACAACAGCCGGTCGCCGAAGCGGGCCTTGATCGCACCGTCGTCTTCCACCTCCGCCGCGACCGAGTCGTTCGAGATCGCCCGGCCGTCGTCGATCCGCTCGACGACGGCATCGCTCGGCTCGACGGTGTAACGACGGCAGCCGAACGCCGGCACGTCCGCGGCAACGAACTCCACATCGACCGCTCGCTGTTCGGCGACCCATCGTACTCTCTTCGGGTCGTCCGATTCGATGACCCGTGCCGGCGCTCCGTCGACCAGATACCCCCGCTCGCCGAGCGCCGCCACCGTGAGCGGGTGGAGGGATGGCTCGCCGAGGCTGATCGTCATCGACGGGTCCCCATCGAGCGCGACCCGCACCCGATCGGTTCGTGCCTGCGGCGAGGGGTTGAAGACCGTCACCACCTGTGACTCCGCCGCCGTCACCGAGCGATCCGTCGGTCGCCCGGCCAGACGTTCCAACACGCGCGCGATCGTCTCCTCGGCGAGTCCCGCCGCGTCGTCAAAGCGCGCTTCCATCCGCTCGTGCGTCGCATCGATCGAACAGCCACAGATCGAGTCGTGCGCCTGGTTCTGCAACAGGTTGCGCCACGCCCGGCGCAGGGAT
>JANQHZ010000335.1 GCA_028282445.1 Candidatus Binatia bacterium
GCAACCGCGTCCGCAGTGAAGCAAGTCTCCAACAATGCCCAGTCTTTCTCGTCCAGGGCGTGGGCGTAGCGATGGAGTAGATCGCGCACGTCACGCTGGTCGAAGAGCTCGTCGAGGTCGTGTTTCGCTTCACTCATCGCGCCGCTCCTTCCAGTCGAACCACCAGCTTGCCGCGATTGCCGCCGGCGAACATCTTACAGAAGGCCGGGCCGGTGCTTTCGATTCCTACCGAGACGTCTTCGATGTTTTTAAGGGCGCCGGACTTCAGCCAAGCCGTGAGCTGCTCCATCGCTTCGGGGTATTGCTCGACGTAGTCGGTTACCATGAACCCGGCCATCGTCGCGCGCTGGGTGATCAGGTTGAACATGTTGTAGGGCCCCGGCACCGGCTCGGTGGTGTTGTAGGTCGCCAGCGCACCCGACAGCACCACCCGGGCGCGCTCGTTCAGATGTCCGATCACCGTCTCCAGGGTGCGCCCGCCGACGTTGTCGAAGTACACGTCCACTCCGTTCGGACAGTGCTCGGCGATCCCCGCCTCGAGCCCGCCATCGGCGCGGTAGTTGATTGCGGCGTCGATGCCGAGCTCGTCGGCCAGCCATCGGCATTTCTCGTCCGTGCTCGTCATTCCGACCACGCGCGCGCCTCGGATCTTGGCAATCTGCGCGGCGGTCGAGCCCACCGCGCCGGCGGCGGTGCTGATCAGAACGGTTTCACCGGGCTGGACTTTTCCGATGTCGCGCAGGCCGAAGTACGCGGTCAAGCCGGTGGGACCGAGGATTCCCAAGTAGCAGGAAGGCGAAACGTCGGGGTCGGCCTCCAACTTGTTGATGTAGTCCGAGCCGTCGACGACCGTGTATTCCTCCCAGCGACTGCGACACATGACCAGGTCGCCGGCGGCGTAGTCGCTGTTGCGCGAATCCTCGACTTCGCCCAGCACCAAGCCCATGACCGGCTTGCCGAGCTCCATCGCCTCCAGGTAGCCGTCGCCGGCGCCCTCGTTCATCCACTGGCGAAACCCGGCGTCGAGCGAGATGTAGAGATTGCGCAACAACATCTGGCCGTCTTCCAGATCCGCCAGCGGCGACTCGGTGCACTCGAAGTCGCTCTCGCGCGGCGCACCGACCGGATGCGCGCGCAGAACCACCTGCTTGTTCTTTCGATCGCTCACACTGCCCCCTCGTGGCCCCCGGCGCGGCGCGGCGCCCCGGAAGAATCTTCGTCTTGCGCGCGGCGCGGCCAAATCACCGTCATCATCCCGGCCATCTCGTCCTGGCCCGGGAGATCGATTCCCATGAGCAGAAAGTGGTCCAGCAGGCCACCGACCGCCATGTACAACCACGCCAACGACTTGCTGTCGCTGACCGCCTCGATCTGCCCCAACTCGAGCGCCCGGTCGTAAAGCCCCCGGACGAACTCGAAGGTATCCCAGAACTGCTTGCGAGCGTGCTCGGCCACCTCCGTATCACCCGTCTCGAGCAGCGACCGCGCCCGCAGCAAGAAAGGAGAAGGGTCCTTCTCCAGCTGATCGGCGTAGTCGATGGCGATCTTGACCAGCGCCGCCGTCGGGTCGGGACTGTCCTCGGCGAGCCGGCGCCAACTCGACAGCAGGCGATCCGCGTTGCGCTCGAGCATCGCGAGATAAAGGTCTCGCTTGCTGTCGAAATACCGGTAGAGGGTCGGCTCGCTCACCCCGGCCTCGGCCGC
>JANQHZ010000344.1 GCA_028282445.1 Candidatus Binatia bacterium
CGACGCGCGCTGGGAATACGTCCAAGTCGGCATCGACCGGCGGAGGCCGGGACGGTCCTAGAATCGCAGTGAACGAGAGATGGGCAGCGCTACAGCCGACGCGCTCGCACCGGCAGCTCGGTGAAGGCAGCGCCGCATCACAGGTTGCCGTTCTCCGCATGTAGCCGAGCGGCGTTTGCCGCCGGATGGTCTCGCTCACCATGGCGGGAAGTCGGGCTCGGGGTGCGCAGCCGGCGCTGTCCGGACCAGCGTACCTCTTCGTCGCCGGAGTCGTGGTGATCTGAAATTTCCAAGAATAAACAGTAGGATTTCTCTTCGTGGATGCGTAACATCCAGATTGACGCACCGTCGTCGTAGGTGTTACTCCATTGGTAGAGGCTTTCACCGGGCCGCCCCTTTTCTTATGAAAATTCACCTAGTCAGCGTCGAGGACGCTCTGACCGCTCTCGGGTTCCGCAAGATGTCGGCGCTCATCAAGTCGATCAACCCGGATACGCACTCCTTCTACGTTCCGCTCAACCGGCGCACCTCGATGTGGAACATTCTCACCGCGACGCAGCACGAGAAGAACGCTGATTCATACGCCGCGGAGGTCGCGCGGGGGATTGCGGACGCGGATATTATCGGCTTCACGTCGATGAGCGACTACGCCGGCTTCGTGAAACAAGTCATTGAAGAGGTTCGACGCTTGAACCCGAGCGCGTACATCATGTGGGGCGGGGTCCACCCGATTATCGTGCCCGAAGATGCGATCACCCACGCCGACGCAGTGTGCACCGGAGAGGGCGAATTCGCTTTTCAGCAATTCTTCGACAAGTTCCGGAACGGCCAAGACTTCACGTCAACCGGCAACTTCTGGTTCAACCATGAGGGGGTTGTCATCAAGAACCCCTTCCTGCCTCTCATGTCGAACGAGGAGATGTCGGAGATGCCGATCCTCGAGTACGCGAGCGGGCAGGAGATGATCTTCGAACGCAATCGGGGTTTCGTCCCGATGACGCGCGGCCACTATCTGGAGTTCGACAACCTCGCCTACAACACGATCTGGTCGATTGGGTGTCCGTTCCGCTGCACGTATTGCGGCAATACCAAGTTCATCGCGAACGACAACAAGTACCGCCGGCTCCGGCATCCCAGCGTCGAGTATCTAATGGCCGAGATCGAACAGGCCGTCTCGCGACATCCCCATATCAGCTCGGTGATGTTTCACGACGACAGCTTCATGGCACTGCCGTACCGTGTGCTGGAAGAATTCGCCGAGCAGTACGCCAAGCGCATCGCCCGTCCGTTTCACGTCTATGGAGTCATTCCGAACTACGTGAAGACGGAGAAGATGGCGATCCTCACGGAAGCCGGCATGAATCGCGTACGTATGGGCATCCAGTCCGGCAGCGCCCGAATTCTCGAGTTCTACAAGCGCCCGAGCCCGCCCGAGCGGGTGATGAAGGCCACCCAGGATATCGGCGAGTTCACGCCCTACATGCTGCCGCCGGTCTACGACATCATCGTCGACAACCCGATCGAGACCAAGCAGGACATCGACGACACCCTGCGCTTGGTCTACGAGATGCCGCGACCCTTCCGCCTCAACCTCTTCTCGCTGCGTGTCATGCCGAATACCGACATGGCCAAGCAGTTCGAGGAACTCAACGTCCGGCCGGAAGACATAGCCGAGGGCTACTACCAGTTGGCTCCAACCCTCGCCAACGGGCTTCTCTATGTCCTCGGCACCTTTCGGCCTCCTCGCGCGGTGTTCGAGTGGTGGATCAAGAAGGCGCAGCCGTACCACGTCGAACAACGCGAATACGGGCCGTTGAACCAGTTGCTGCGTGCCATGTACTTCTTCCGGGTCGGAATCGATCAGCTGCGCAACATGGACTTCACCCATCTGCCCGGCAAAGTCGGCTTCGTCCTGTACAAGCTCGGCGTGATCAAGTTCTGGAAGCGATATCTGGTCAAAAAGTACACCCCGCGCGAGCGGGCCCCGGTCGAGCCGCGCTCGCTCCAGGAAACACGCCCGGCCTCGTGACCCGCCAGCGGCATATGGGCGTGCCGCGACACCGCCTCGGGAGCGTGAGAGCGGGCACGTTGCTGAATCATCCCCGGGGGTTGGGTAGGTCAGACCCCGGTTAGTGCCCTCGGCCCCGGTTGGCGCCCTTGACAGCTTCGCACCGTTTGCCGCGGCGCCGGCCAACGATATCGTGACGGCTGCCTACAGCCGATGCGTGCGAACCGGCAGCTCGGCGAAGCCTCTGACGAAACAGGAGCGTACGCGCACGGGGCTTCCGACGACTTCGAGCTTGCTGAAGCGCTTGAGGATCTCCTCCCAGAGCACGCGCAGTTGCATCTCGGCTAGGCGGCTACCCATGCAGAAGTGCACGCCGATTCCGAATGACAGATGCTTGCGTGCATCCGGTCGA
>JANQHZ010000356.1 GCA_028282445.1 Candidatus Binatia bacterium
GTCGACGTCAACAACATGCTGCCGATCATCCAGCCGTTGGTTTCCTCCAACGGGCTGCTGGCGGCGTACGTCGCGACCAACACGCTGATCCTGATCGACAGTGCCGCGAATATCGACCGTATCGCGCGCATTCTCCAGGTGCTCGACATCGAGGGCCAGGATCGCGGCGTCGAAGTGATCCGTCTCAATTACGCTTTCGCTGCAGAGATCGCAGCGCTGCTCGGCCAGGTGCTCGACGACGAGAACGACGGCGCTACCACCGCACCGCAGTCGGGAGGCACGGCGGCTTCGAACCCGGCCTCGTCGTCGCGATCCACGTCGCGATCGCGACGCGCTTCGCGTCGCAACCAGCGCAACCAGCAGTCGACGGCCGTCACCGGCGGCGGTGCTACCGTTTCCTACAAGATCATTCCGGACGAGCGCACCAACACCCTGGTGGTGGTCGCCGGGCCACTCGAGATGCGGCGTATCAAGGAGCTGGTCGTTCGATTGGATGTCCCGCTTCCTCACGGCACCGGTCGTATTCACGTCTACTACTTGAAGCACGCCAACTCGTTCGAGATCGTCCCCGTGCTGGCGGACTTGATCGGCGGTACCGGCGGCGTTGGCGGTCTCGGCGGCGGTTTGCTGAGCCGACGCCTCGGCGGTTCCACGGCGGCGCGCGGCGGGCGTTTAGGTCAACGCGGAGGTCTTGCCGGCGCGATCGGTGCGGGTGGCGGCGGCTTCGGCCGCGGGGCGCGCGGCCAGCGCGGCGGTTTCGGCGGGGGCTTCGGTGGCGGATTCGGCGGCGGATTCGGCGGGCGCGGCGGTTTCGGCGGCGGTATCGGAGGTCGCGGTGGTCTGGGTGGCGGGCGCGGAGGATTCGGCCAGGCCGGCGGCGGAGGAGTCTCGTCGGTTGCCGGTGGCGGCAACAGCGAATTCGCCGGCGAAGTGCGGATTACCGCAGATCCCTCGACCAATGCTCTCATCATCAATGCGTCACCGCAGGATTACGAGACGCTCAAACAGGTCATCGAGAAGCTCGATGTGCCGCGTCGTCAGGTCTACGTCGAAGCGATCGTGATGGAGGTTCGACTCGAGCGCGATAGCTTGCTCGGTATCGAGCTGCAGGGCGGTCTAGGCCTCGACAACGGCGTCGGTATTGCTCGCAACACCGCCACCGGAGGGATCAACAGCCTGGTCACCAACCCAGCCGGCTTGCCGGGCTTGATTCTGGCCGCAGCGAGCAACCAGACGATCCGCCTGCCGGATGGAACGGTGATTCCGGCGCAGATCGCCCTCCTGGCGGCCGCGCAGGCCGACACCAACGCCAACATCCTGTCGGCGCCAAATATTCTCACGACGGACAACCAGGAAGCCGAGATCGTCGTCGGTGAGAACGTTCCGTTCATCGCCTCGCGATCGACCAACGCGGTCAACCTCGACAATACTTTCGCCACCGTCGACCGGCGCGATGTCGGTATCACGCTGCGTATCACTCCGCAGATTTCACAAGGCGGGATGGTTCGGCTGGATATCTTCCAAGAGGTTTCGGATGTGGTCGAGAGTGCGGTGTCGGGGATCGACGTCAACCTGTTGGGCCCGACCACGACCATTCGATCGGCGACAACTTCGGTGGTGGTGCGCGACGGACACACGGTCGTCATCGGCGGCCTGATTGCCGACCGCAAGGACAACTCCGAGAACGGCGTGCCCTACATCAGCGATATCCCGATCATCGGAAATTTCTTCACGAGCTACAACGCGAGCCAGGAAAAAGGGAACCTGTTGATCTTCCTGACCCCCCACATCGTCCGCAACCCGGTCGAGTTGCGCGAGAAGTCGCTCGAGAAACGCGACCGCGTGAAAGCGTTCATGCAAGAGCATCGCTTCCGCGATATGCGCGCCGATACTCTCGATGCGACCTCGTGGACGCCCGACCTGAAGGATTACGAGAACGCGCCGAAGAGCGAGAGCGGCTTGCTGATCGATCGTCCGGGGGACGTTCCCTCGGAGCGCCGACCGGACCTCGACCCGGTCGAGGTTCCCGGAGACTCGACCATGCTGCCGCCGACCCAGCGTAGAATTCCGCCCGAGCCAGGCACCAAGCACGACCCCTCGCTCGACCTGGTGGAGCTGCGCGCTCCGGAGGCCCCGGCGTCGAATGTGCGCTACGTGCTGCTCGCGACTTTCGCGGATCAGGGCACGCCGCCGCCCGGGCTGCAGACCAGCAGTGGCATGCTGGCGATCGAGTTGCCCGAGAAATCGCGACTGACGGGCCTTTTTCGACAGGGTCAGCAGTACCGCTATTCGAGCGACACCTACGACGCGCTCTACCACGTGCTGGAAACCTACACGACGGTGCGCGAGGCGCAGCTGGTGTATCCGGAAGGAATGCCGGTGGATCCGGCCAGTGGCGAGTACCTGCACTGGCGCCAGCTGAAGGACGCATCTTCCTCTAACGCCGCGGCCTGGACTGCGCTAAACTAGATCTCATGGCGGTCGCTGCGAAATCGCTCGAAGCTTGCATCATCGAAGAGGCTTCGATCTCCGAGACGATTCTCGAGCGCGCGCGGGAGCGTCAGCGCGAAGGGAAGCGTCTCGGCGACGTGTTGCGCGAGATGGGCGCGATCGATTCGCAGACCTATGCCCGCGCCCTGGCCAGCCACTACGGCTTGCCCTTCGTCGAGAAGCTGCCGGACGATGATACGACGGCCGGTGAATGCGTCGATCTCCTGCCGATCAACTTCGCCAAGAAATGCCAGATCCTTCCGATCGGCCGCGATGACGATGCGATCACGGTCGCGACCTCCGACCCGAGCGCGCTCGGACCGCTCGACGATCTGCGGGTTCTATTGCACAAGCCGATCCGGGTGGTGGTGGCGGCGGGCGACGAGATCGTCGATCGGATCAACAGGGTCTATGACATGGCTTCGGGGAACGCCTCCGACATGATGGAGGGGCTCGAAGAGGAACGCCTGGACATGCTCGCCACCGAGCTCGACGAGCCGCGCGATTTGCTCGACGCCGACGACGAGGCGCCGATCATTCGTCTGGTCAACTCGCTGCTGTTCCAGGCGGTCAAGGACCGCGCCAGCGATATTCACATCGAGCCCTACGAGCGCGATCTGGCGGTGCGTTTCCGCATCGACGGCGTGCTCTACGACATCATCTCGCCGCCGAAGCGCTTTCAGCCGGTGATCATTTCGCGTGTGAAGATCATGGCCGGGCTCAACATCGCCGAAAAGCGGCTTCCGCAGGACGGTCGAATTCGCATCAAACTGGCCGGTAAAGACGTCGATATCCGTGTTTCGACGGTACCGACCGCGCACGGCGAGCGTGTCGTCATGCGCTTGCTGGATCGCTCTTCGACGATCCTGCAACTCGACGATCTCGGTCTGATCGGCGGCAAGCTCGACTCGGTCGATCAGCTCATCCGACAATCGCACGGGATCATCCTGGTCACCGGGCCGACCGGTAGCGGTAAGACGACGACCCTCTACGCGGCGTTGTCGCGGATCAACACCACCGACAAGAACATCATCACGATCGAAGACCCGATCGAGTATCAGCTTCATGGGGTCGGCCAGATTCAAGTCAATCCGAAGATCGAGCTCAGTTTTGCGAGTGGCCTGCGCTCCGTTCTGCGCCAAGACCCCGACGTTATCATGGTCGGTGAGATTCGCGACTCGGAGACGGCTGCGATCTCGATTCAGGCCGCCCTCACGGGTCACCTGGTCTTTTCGACACTGCATACCAACGATTCCTGCGCCGCCATCACCCGCCTACTCGATATGGGCATCGAGCCGTTCCTGGTGTCTTCTTCGGTGATCTCGGTAATGGCCCAACGCTTGGTTCGAAAAGTCTGTCCGGACTGCCGTCAAGAGTACCGTCCGCCGATGGAGGAGCTGCGCCAGCTGGGAGTCACCCTCGACATGCTCGAAGAGAATCCGGTCTATCGCACCGGCGACGGCTGCGAGGGCTGCAAGCAGACTGGGTACCGCGGACGTCTCGGGATCCACGAGTTGCTGATCGTCGACGACGAGGTCCGCAACCTCATCATGCGGTCGGCCGATTCGTCGGAGATCCGGCGCGCCGCTGCCGCCAAGGGCATGGCGACCTTGCGGGAAGACGGCGCCGATAAGATTATGGCGGGTATCACCACCATCGATGAAGTCCTGCGGGTGACGCAGGACGATCTGGGTGTCTAGCAAAGACGATCGACGCGATCCGGCCAGAGATTGAATGGGCGGCCGCGGTGAGCGTCGATTGATGGAACGATGCCGGTTTACGCGTACAAAGGGCTCAATGAAGGCGGCCGCAACGTCAGCGGGATCGTCGATGCCGATACCCCCAAGGCGGCTCGACAGAAGCTGCGCGGGCAAGGTGTCTTCCCGACCGGTCTGACCGAGGAGGCGCAGGGCGCCGGCGGCAAGCCGGTCGCAGCTGCCGCGCAAGCCTCGGCCGACATCCGCTCCTACTTCGAACGGATCACCCCGCAGGATCTGGCGCTGATGACGCGCCAGCTGTCGACCCTGGTCGGCGCGGGATTGCCTCTGGTCGACTGTTTGGGGGCGCTGATCGACCAAGTCGACAACGCGCGCCAAAAGCGCATCCTCTCGCAAGTGCGCGAGCACGTCGTCGAAGGTGGAAACCTGGCCGACGCCATGAGCCAACATCCGCAGGTGTTCAACAACCTATACGTCAATATGGTCCGCGCCGGTGAGGCCAGTGGCGCTCTCGACATCGTGTTGATCCGCCTTGCCGACTACACCGAGCGCGCGGCCGCGCTGCGCAGCAAAGTGCGCTCCGCGATGACCTACCCGCTCGCGATGGGGGTGTTGAGCCTGGGTATCTTGCTCTTTCTCCTGTCGTACGTCGTGCCCAAGGTCACCAAGATCTTCGAGGAGACGCAGCAAGAGCTGCCGGGAATCACGGTGGTGCTGCTGACGATCTCCGACTTCACTGCCGAGTATTGGTGGTTGATCATCATCCTCCTGGGCGGATCCTTTGTCGGTGGCCGCGCCTGGGTGAGCACCCCTAAAGGGAGGCACCGCTTCGACGACTGGAAGCTGCGCATTCCGATTTTCGGAAAAATGCTAAAAAAGGTCGCTTTGGCGCGCTTTGCGCGAACCCTGTCGACGCTGCTCGACGGCGGCATCCCCTTGCTGCAGTCGCTCGATATCGTCAAGCACGTGGTGGAGAACACGATTCTCAAGAACGCGATCGAGGATGGACGCGACAGCATTCGAGAGGGCCAGAGTGTCGCCGAGCCGCTCAAGGCGAGCGGGCATTTCCCGCCCCTGCTGGTGCACATGATCTCGGTCGGCGAGCGCAGCGGCGAGCTCGAATCGATGTTGTCGCGCGCCGCCGATGCCTACGACAACGAAGTCGAGGCGGCGGTCAATGCCCTGAGTAGCATCATGGAGCCGCTTCTGGTGGTGTTCATGGGCGGCTTGGTGGCATTCATCGTGATTGCGATCCTGTTGCCGATTTTCGAATTGAACCAGATGGTGGGATAATCGGATTCGTCCGACTTTCCGCGGTCGGTCCCAAAGCCCTGGCGCCGATCGATCATTTTTGGAGGTAGCAAATGAAGCGAGTATCGATGCAAGCGGGTTTCACGCTGATCGAGATCATGGTCGTGGTCTTCATTCTCGGCCTACTGGTGACACTGGTGGCGCCCAAGATCATCGGTCGCACCGACCAGGCGCGACAGACCAAGGCGCTGGCCGACATCAAGGCGATCGAGGAATCGATGAAGCTCTTCAAGCTCGACAACGGCTTCTACCCGAGCACCGGCGAAGGCATTGCCGCGCTGGTGCAGCCGCCGGCGCGCGCGCGTCGCGCCAACCCCGACGGGTATCTCGAGAAGGTTCCGCTCGACCCCTGGGGACAGGAGTACGCCTACTTCAGCGACGGACGCTCGGTGCGTATCGTCTCGTTCGGCGCCGATGGGGTGGAAGGTGGAGACGGCTACAATCGCGACCTCGATAACTACGACGACTATTGATCGAGGAAAGCATACACGTCGCTGAGAGCTCGAGGCCGGCGCGCAGGACGCCCGGCGCTATGGACGATAGCCTCGCTCGAACGTCGCCCGAAGGCCGGGTGGCAGAGCGGCGACGACTGAGACAGCCGGTGACACTCCGGGACAAGCAATCCGGCTTTACGCTCATCGAGCTCGGGCTGGTCATCTTGATCCTCGGTGCGATGGTGGCGATCGCGGTTCCGCGCTTCGGCAACCGCGCCTACAAGCAGCTCGAGTCGGAGAGTCGCAAAATGGCGCTCGCCTTTCGCTACCTGCGCCATGCCGCGATCTTGAACGGTCGCAGTTACCGTCTCGTCTACGACATCGACAACCACGTCTACTGGGCCGAGGTGAGCGAGGTGACGTCGCCGCAAGAGCCGGACGAGGACGCGGACGACTTCGAAAGCGACCTTTTCCGTGCCGACGAGGAAGAGGTGCGCTTCACCCGCGATCTCGACGGCCCGTTGGGCGAGCGAAGGCTGCCGGAGCCGATCGGTTTCTCGGACATCAACCTGCCTCTGATTGCAGGGAAGTTGTACGAGGGCCTGGCGTTCTCGACGTTCTATCCCGACGGCTACGTCGACGTGTCGGTCGTTCACCTCGACAACGGCACGGACGTCTTTACTTTGTACGTATTGAATCCGATCACCGGACAGGTCTTCGTCGAACCCGGCTACCTTGCGTGGAATTGATGACTCGTCGTTCGCAGAAAGGGTTCACCCTGATCGAAGTCCTGGTTGCGCTGGCGATCGTCGCCTATGCGCTGATCGGGCTCTTGGGCTTGCAGAACCGCAATCTGACCCTGGTTGGCCAGGATCAGAACATGACGCGCGCAACGCTGTTGGCGCGTATGCTGATTACCCAAATGGAGGTGCGCGAGAAGTTTCCCGAGCTGGGTTTCACGAGCGGAGAGCTCGAGGACGGGTTTTTCTTCGAGCGCGAGGTGAACGAGACTCTGCTGCCCGACGTTCGCGAGGTACGCCTGCGCGTCATCTTCGACGAGAATCGGCCCGACCTGGTCGAGCTGTTCTACTACATGCGCGATCGATTCGTTCCGGAGGATTTCGAGCAGTGACCGGTGAGGTCCCGAGGCAGCGCGGCTTTACGTTGATGGAGCTGCTGCTCGCCGTTTTCATCTTCGGCTTCATCGCGTTGACCGTGTACGGCGTGCTGTCGCGAGCGATCCACGCTCGTACGGTCGGCGAGGAGCGCGCCGAGCTCTACGCCTTGGGACGTGAGACGCTGCTCAAGATCGTCGACGATCTCGAGGGCGCGCTGCTGCCGGCGTATCAATCGGGGAGAAACGATTTCTTCGGCGAGGCTCAGTACGTTCGCTTCGTCGCGATGAATCGCGGCGGGTTCGGCCAGGGGCGGGTTCGTCCGGGACGAGTCTTGATCGAGTACAGTGTAAGCGAACCCGGCGACGGTGGTTCGCCGATGCTGATCCGGGGTGAAACGGACTATCAGCACGTGCTCGACGAAGCTGATGGAGTCACCTACGCGGAGGACGATACGCAGTTCGACCTCGACGACGAGAACGACATCGAGGCGCCGACCGAACTGTTCCTCCCGCTGCTCGAATGTCCGCCCGGTGCCGAGTTCTCCGGGATCCCGGGGTCTTGCGCGCGGGTGGCGGCGTTGCGCTTTCGCTACTACGACGACTTCTTCGGCGACTATCGAGAGTTCTGGGACGTCTTTGAAGAAGGCGGTCCGACCGAGTCACGCTTGCCGGACGCTGTCGAGATCATCCTGGTGCTGCTCGACGAGAACGGCGGCGAGCACGAGTTCTTCACGATCGCGGACCTGCCGCTGGCGCGCGCCAATCCGACCCCGGGCGAGGTCGAGGACCTCGATGAGGACGATGATCCCGACTTCGACGACGACGATGACGACTCCTGAATCAGGTACGCAGCGACGCGGTTTGGCGTCCGACCAGAGCGGACTGGCTCTCGTCATCGTTGTCACCGTCATCGCGATGTTGACCATCGTGGTCATGGAGTTCACCTACTTCGTGACCATCGACCAGTTCCGGGTGCGCAACTCGCTGCACGCGTTGCAGGCCGAACTGATCGTTCGTTCCGGGGTCAACCTGGCGGAAGGCTTCCTCGCGCTCGACGAAGATCCGAGCGTCGATACACGTGCCGACGAGTGGTACTTTTTCATGCGCGAGTTCTGTCGGAACGTCCGGCCGCCCGACGGCTCTCTGGTGAGGTGCGACGTCAAGGATGAGAGCGCCAAGATCAACGTCAATCTAACCCGTCGCTCTCCGAGTCGTCCCTACAACCCGGACATCGTGGATAAGCAGGACGTTTTCGAGGCGGCGCTTGGCTGCATTTTTCAGGCACGGGAAGGCCTCGACGTCCAGATCACCGACAACATACGGGAGTACTGGATGAGCGACCCGCCGACGCTCGCGGATGGTTCGCAGCGCCCCGGTATGCCGTTGTTCCAGTCGCTCGAGGATTTTGCGTCGCGGTTCAACATCCCGACCAGGCACCTGCGCTACCTGCGCAAGTACGTCACCGCCCAGCCGCCCCGCCAGTTGCGGGGGGTGAACATCAATGTCGCCGAACCCGAGGTGCTTGCCGCACTCATCAACGCCGGCGAAGACTGCGTGCCGTCTCCGGAGGTCAACGACATCTTGGAGCGCCAGCTCGATCCGGAGGATCCGATCACCAAGACGGATGTCCGAACACTCCTGGGGGGTCTGGAGAATAGTGCTGCAATTACCCAGGCGTTCGTAGTGAACAGCAGCCTCTACAGGCTGGAGGCGAGCGCGATCACCAACCCCAACCCCGACAACCCGGACCAAAGCGGTATCGGAAAGACCTTGAGCGTCCTGATTTACCGCAACTGCCGGGAGGAAAGCGCGGACGGCTGCGACCTCTGGACTTCGAAGCCCCTCGACTGGCAGAAAGAAGGTGGCGCAAGGCTTTTTCGAGAGAGGAATCGCTTCTCGGCGTTATCGGAGTATTATGGG
>JANQHZ010000941.1 GCA_028282445.1 Candidatus Binatia bacterium
GCCGGGAGCATTGGCGATCGCCACTTTCCCCGCCCGCCAAGCATTGATGATGCCGGCAACCCCAACGATCGAATCAGAGCGGAAGCAAAGCGGATCCAGAAATGCATCGTCGACGCGTCGGTAGACGACATCGACCTGGCGCAGTCCCTTCGTCGTCTTCATGTAAACGATGTTGTTCTTGACCAGGAGGTCGCGCCCTTCGACCAGCTCGACGCCCATCCCCTTGGCGAGGAAGGTGTGCTCGAAGTAGGCGGAGTTGTACGGTCCAGGCGTCAACAGAACCACCTCGGCCTCGTTCGGCCAGCGCGGCGACAGCGAGCGTAGAGCCTGCAGCAGCAACGCCGGATAGTGCTCGACGCGACGGACCCGATAACGGGCGAAAAACTCGGGAAGAACGTGGCGTTCGATGATGCGATTCTCGATCATGTACGAGACGCCGGATGGAGTCCGCAGGTTGTCCTCGAGTACGAGATAACGACCCGATTCGTCACGGATGAGATCGGTCCCACCGATATGCGTGTAGATTTCCCGCGGCGGGTCGATCCCAGCCAGCTCGGGCAGAAAGTCTTTCCCCTGCAGGACCAGCTCGGGCGGAACGACTCCGTCCCGAACGACCTTCCTCTCGTGGTAGAGGTCGTGCAGGAACATATTCAACGCACGAATTCTCTGTTTGAGCCCGGCCTCGATCGGTGTCCACTCCGCCGCAGTGATGATGCGGGGAATCAGGTCGAACGGCCAAACACGCTCGACCCCGGAGTCGTCATCATAAACCGTAAAAGTGACTCCCTCGGTCTGCAGTGCGAGGTGAGCTTCGTGCGCTTTGCTCGCCAGGGCGCTCTGGCCGGTGCGACGGATATGCTCCCATAGAGGTGAGTAGTGCGCACGCGGCTCGAAGTCGTCGAGATAGAACTCGTGATACGGCATCCTCTCTTGTGCCGTTTCGCCCAATGCTCCAATCATGATTCGCTCATCCGCTCGAACGCTTCCGTGAGATCGGATATCGAAGCAGAACCCGTACCAGCGGCGATCGGCACACGGCACCAAGCCATCGGAGGCCCGCGTCGGCCACATACTGCCTAACCAGCAGGCTCTGCCCATTAACTGGGCACCGGCGCCCGTCGACTCCGGGCGGGCGAGCTGTCTGTGAAGGCGAGGGGCGCCCTCACCGGAGAACGCCAGCGAACGGTCTCGTACTGCCTTCAGTAGCCGCGACTTTGGTCGACGACATTCTCGAGCGGCTTGCCCGCTCGATAGAGCTCGAGGTTGATCAAGAACCTCTCCAGCAACAAATCGACCGCGCCCGGCATACTCCACGAGATGTGGGGAGTTAGCGAAACGTTCGGATGGTCGTACATCCAATGGCCGGCAGGCAGCGGCTCCGGAACCATGGTGTCGAGCGTTGCACGAGCGACGAGTCCCGCATCGAGCGCGTCGCGCAGGGCCTCTTGGTCGAGCAACGAACCGCGCGCGACGTTGATGATATGAACCCCTCGCTTCATCTTTGCCAAGGCCGTCGCCCCGATCAGACCTACCGTCTCCGCGGTGGCGGAAGCCGCGATCACGACGTGGTCGGCGCGGCCGGCAAGATCCTCGAGGCTCGTCAATTCCACCTCCGGCAGCGGCGACGCGGCGTCGCTACGACGCGTCGCTACCACGTTCATATCGAACGCCAAAGCACGCCGCGCCACTGCCTGGGCGATCGCGCCCAAACCCACCAATCCAAGCGTCTTCCCGTAGAGACCGCCGAGGCGCTCGCCGAACCACTGTTCCGGCTGACGCTCCAACCAAATCTCCGGAATCCGCTTTTCGAACGCCAGCATAGCGGCGAGCACGTACTCGGCGATCGGGATGGCGCTCGCGCCACGCGAGCAGCTGACCATACAGTCCCCCACCCGTTCGAAGGGAAAGCGATCGACTCCGGTACCGAGCACATGGATCCACCGGACTCCGCGCGCCACCGCATCGGCTATATTGTCGCTGCCCCAAGTCTGGGTCAGTAAAACCTCAGCCTCCAGCCCCGGTTCGATCATCCCTCGATCCGGAATCGCCACCACGGTTGCGGTCGGAAGCATTTCGCTGAGCCTATCCGTCAACTTCTTACCGACCTGCGAGAAGATCTTCACTGTCGCCCCTTCCGTAGAACCGTCAACTTGATTCAGTGCCCGGGATGTCGTCAACCGACCCGCCGACCGGCGCAGCCATCGTCCACTTCGACAAAATCGACCTTCTTCCGCATCGCCCACATTGCCGGGACGGTCGACTCAAGGTATCAAAGAAGGGTTCCCAATTTTCCCACGAGGCATCACGGGGCGGCGGAACGCGCACCCTTT
>JANQHZ010000444.1 GCA_028282445.1 Candidatus Binatia bacterium
CGGGTTGATCGCTAGAGGCGGCGGGCAATCGCCGTCCCAGACGAATGATCCCCACCGGCCTCGGCCGGGACAGAATCCGGCTTATCGACTCTCTCTGGAATTCCCAGTCGAGCGGGGCGGCGAAGGTTGCTCCCGCAAAGGCACGCGCTTCACTCGAAAAGGTTGCCGACTGCCTCCGTGATGAGGGGGTGGCCGACAGGCGACGGGTGTAGTCGAGACCTCGGATCGTTGGTGTCGGGAGCGGTTGAGCACGGGGCTTTTTGAGTCGTTCAATCCGCCGTTTGCTGCATTCACTCGATCTCCGAAGTTGCTTTCTATTCGACTGCGCTTCCCTGTATCGTTCGGTCGTGCGGACTTGTCCGCTGTTGGCGAGAAAGGAAGGTCGGAATGTCGGGCGAGTGGCGTTCGTCGTTGGGATTGGCGTTGCTTCTGATGGTGATGATCGCTGCGTCGTCGGTGATGGCCGGGGACGGCGTCTGGACCAGTAGTGGCCCCGACGGCGCGAGTGTCGATGCACTGGCGCTGGCGCCGTCCGATTCCTCGGTGCTCTACGCTGCGACCGACGGTCTCTATCGCAGCGGCGACGGCGCGACCAGTTGGGAGCTGTCGGCTTTTCCGGCCGAGTTGACGCGCGCGGTTGCGGTCGATCCGAGCGATGCCGATCTCGTCTATGCCGGTACCGCCGTCGGCGTCCTGCGCAGCGACGACGGCGGTGCGACGTCGGCCCCGATCAACAACGGTCTCGCCTCGCTCAATGTCTTTTCGCTTGCGGTTGCGCCCGACGACGGGCAACGGCTGGTTGCCGGCACCAACCTGGGTGTCTTTTTCAGCGACGACGGCGGAGCGGGTTGGGCGGCGGGCAACGGCGAACCGGTCAACGTGTATCGCAACTTGCTGGCGGTCGGCGGCGGCGTCGTTTTCGCCGCGGCCGCCAACCGCGTTTACAAGAGCGTCGACGGTGGTGCGAATTGGAGTGAATCCTCGACGGGTTTGCCGGGGCAAGAGGTGCGGTCGTTGGCGGTCGACCCCGCGGACGCGCAGACGCTCTACGCCGGGTTGAGCTTCAGCTTGTACAAGAGCGTCGACGGCGGTGCCGGTTGGACTCGGATGGACGCCGGCGTCGTGCACGCCAACGGCGTCGGAGGGATTGCGGTCGACCCGAACGATTCCCAGGTCGTGTATGCGGGCGTCTCCAACAGCGGGCTTTACAAGAGCTCCGACGGCGGCGCGACCTGGGTCGCCTCCGATAGCGGGCTGTCGAATCGTTTCTTTCGCGGCGTCGTGGTCGACCCCTCCGACAGCTCGATCGTATACTGCGCCACCAACGGTCGCGGCGTGTTCAAGTCGACCGACTCCGGTACAACCTGGCAGGCCGCGGCAGGCGGGCTGCGCCGGATCGATCAGACGGCCGTCGCGGCGGCTGTGAGCGACGGCGCGATGCTCTACGCAACCTCGGACGCGGGTGTCGACGTCAGCCGCGACGGCGGACTGACATGGAGCACCGCCAGCGACGGCATCGTCTTCGCCCGCACCGAATCGGTTGC
>JANQHZ010000456.1 GCA_028282445.1 Candidatus Binatia bacterium
CCCGCAGGGAACCCTATTCGGCAAGAACACCATCGGCGGCGCGCTCAATATCACTACCGTGCGTCCGCAGAGAGAATTCTCCGGGTACGTCAACATCCGTGGCGGTTTCTTCGATCAAGACGAGCCGCGGCCGATCGTCGAAACGCGCGGCACCTTGAACATTCCAATCGACATCGGCCCACTCGAGGACAAGGTATTCACCCGCTTTTCGGTCAGCACCAAGAACGACGGCGGCTATACGCGGAATACCTTCCTCGACGAGTACTACAGCGACCAAAACGCCGTGAACTTCTACGGCTCGGCGCTGTTCCTGCCCACCGACGACATCGAGTTCAAGCTCAGCGGCCAGTGGTCACGCGACCACAACCGCGGCATGGGCGGCCAGTGCGTCGTCGTTCAGACCGACGGCTTCCCCTTCGCGGGCCTTATGCCGCCAAACTTCTACGACGAATGCAGGCGCTCGCGCGCCTACCGCTTTGAAAGCGAGCTCCCCGCCCTTTCCGACAACATCAGCGCCGGAGTGTGGGGCACACTGACCTGGGACCTCGGCGCAGCGATTGGCTTCGACAACGTCGAGTTACGCTATACCGGGGCATGGCGCGAACAGCAGACCCGCACCCGCGACGACGCCGTGATGGTGCGTCTACCCGTGTTCAGTCTGCGCACCGTGGGTGGCGATGGGCTCAACGGCGGCCCGCTCGATGCCGAACAGATCCAGCAAGAGCTGCAGATCCACTCGAGCGTCGAAGATCTGAATCCGTTCGGACAGGATCTCGGCTTCGCAGGCCTCCTCGAGTCCTGGAGTCTCGACTACGTCGGCGGTGTGTTCGCCTACTGGGAGAACTCCAGCACCGACACCAACCTCCTCTTCCTCAACGGCAATCCCATCATCGACAATCCCCCACAGCCCAACCCGCCACCGCCCGGTTGCCCCAACCCTCCGCTCGGCCCCGACGACCCTCGGCCGCCTGGCGAAGCCTGCGCCACAGTTGGTGGCACGACCCAGGACCTCGCCGACACCGACAACTGGGATTGGGCGCTGTTCGGCCAGGGCGTGCTCAACTTCACAGACTGGCTCAGCCTGACCGCAGGCCTTCGCTTCACTCAGGAGAAGAAGGGTCTCAGCAGACTCGTACGCAACGCGCTGATGCCGCACCTGGTCGCCGTCGACTTCAGCGACGAGGAGAAGTTCGAGGCATGGACTCCGATGGCGACGCTCGCCGCACGCGCCACCGAAGACTTCCTCGCCGACAACCTCAGCTCCTTCGACCACCTGATGGGGTATTTCACCTACTCGCGCGGCTTTCGCGGCGGCGGCTTCAACGGCGGTGCGCGCACGAACATCGAAAGCGAGTCCTTCACGCCCGAGTTCGCCGACATGTACGAGATTGGGCTGAAGACTGCGGTCTGGGATCGCCGCCTGACCGTGAACACCTCGCTCTATTGGATCGATCGCGAGGACCAGCAGGTACCGCAGCTCGTCAACGAGGAACCGAACTGCGACTTGAACGACCCCGACTGCCTGCCGCTGCCAACCCGGGCTTTCATCCGCAACGCAGCGACCGCTCGCAGCCGAGGGTTCGAGCTCGAGTTCGCCGCCGTGCCATTGCCCCAATTGTTCGTGACGGGTTCGGTGGGCTTCTCGGAGTCGACATACCTCGACTTCCCTGGGGCCGAGAACGCGCTCACCGGGGAGACCATCAACCGCGCCGGCGAGCGACAGTCCTTCACGCCCGAGTGGCAGACCAACCTCGGCGTCTACTACGTCTACGACCTGCCCGAGATGGGACCGGAATGGGCGTACGGAACGCTGACGCCGCGCGTCGACTGGCTCTGGGAAAGCGAGGTCGAGAACTTCGCACCGGAGATTCGCGAGTTGGTTCAGCCGGGCTATCACCTCGTGAATCTGCGCATCGGCTACCGCTTCGACGACGAGCGCAGCGAGATCGCGTTCTGGTCGCGCAATCTCACCGACACCCAGTACTTTAAAAACGCACTATCGTGGCCGCGTCTGACCGGTACGGCAGTACGATACTACGAGCCGCCGCGGACGTTTGGGCTGGAGGTCAGCCGCAGTTTCTAGGACGGGAATCGGCCATAGCCGGTTGCCGTCTCGAAACTGCTCGAAAACCGGGGGCAAGAGGGATAGGAAGAGAGAAGGAGCGCACGTGCTCGACCCGACGCAGCTGAAGCAGTGGGAGGAAGAGGGCTTCTTCCTCGTCCGGGGCTTCGCGGATCCCGCGATTGGCCACACCATGCTCGAGCGGGTGATCGCGATCAGCCGCGACGCCGACGGAGAGATCCTCCACGACGGATTCGTCGTGGCTCCAGAGCAGAATCTCGCCGGTGCGATCGACGCCGCAGCCGACGCCGAGCAGCGGGTCTCGAAGATCTTCCGGCTCCACCGGGACGGCCCCTTCCACGACTTCATCGTGTCGCAGGGCGTCGTCGAGATCGGTCGCGCGCTGCTTGGCCCGCGAATCGACTGCTTCCTATCCCAGTTCATCTTCAAGCACCCGGCGGCCTGGGGACAGCCCTGGCACCAGGACTCTTTCTACTTTCCCTTCGACCGCGCTCCCCAGGTGGGGCTGTGGCTCGCCGTCACCGAGGCAACCCTCGAGAACGGATGCCTCTGGGTCCTGCCCGGATCCCACAAGGAGCCGATCCACGAGCACGTCGCCGACCGCCGGCCGAACGCAAACTTCGGCTACGTGGAGATCGTCGACCACGACTTCGCCTACGAGCGCCCGGTCACGATGGCGCCCGGCGACCTGCTCGTGTTCCACAGCCACCTGATGCACCGCTCGAAGGACAACGAGAGTGATGGCCTGCGCGCCGCCATGGTCTACCACCTCGCGGCCCATGGCACGCTCGACCGCTCGAAGAAGCAGTCGCTCGTCAACGACTGGATGCCCCTGCCCAACCCGGGCGAGGCGGCCTCCGCCGCTGGAGATCCTCCATGAAGATGCACCCCATGAACGACGGCTTCGACTGGCAGGAACGCAAGGGCCCGTTCCGCCTGATCAGCGACGAGCAGGCCACCCAGTACAACCGCGACGGTTTCTTCGTCATCGAGGACGCCTTCGACAACGAGACGATCGACGCCCTCGTCGAGGCCCTCGACCCGATCGAGGAAGCGACCGCCCAGTACCTGAGAGACCATCACGGCGGGGAGGTCTCCATCGCCCGGGCGGACGAGATCACCTTCGTCCCCCACCCGGTCACCAGGAGCCCGGTCGCGAAGGCGTTCACGTGCTCGCCGTTCTTCCAGGACCTCACGCACGACCTCCTCGGGCCGGACGTTCGCCTCTACTGGGACCAGATCGTCTACAAGAAGCCCGGCAACCCTCAGGTCTTCCCCTGGCACCAAGACAACGGCTACACGTTCGTGACTCCCCAGCAGTACCTGACATGCTGGGTGGCCCTCAGCGACGCCGACGAGGAGAACGGCTGTCCCTGGGTGATTCCGGGAGCCCACCGCCAGGGCACCTACGCGCACCGCCTGACCAGGCTCGGCTTCGACTGCACAGACGGCGAGCCCGAGGCGCGGGCTTCGGCGCCCGTCCGCAAGGGGGGCGTCGTCGTCTTCTCGTCGCTCACGCCTCATATGACCGGCCCGAATCGCACCGACCGCATGCGCCGCACCTACATCGTCCAGTTCGCCCCGGACGGCGCGACCATGATCCTCGAGCAGGACGGCAAGCGCAGCCGGGTCGCGTGCACGGCGCCGGATCGGCAATACCCGATCCTCGTCGACGGGCAGGCGCCGGAATGAGCGGCGCATTCGCTGAGCCCCACCCCGATCCGCCAATCTTCGTGATTCGGCACGTGCTCGAGATCGAGGGCAGCGCCGAGGCGACGTGGGCCGTGTTATCGGATCTCGCGCGCTACCCCGAGTGGAATCCGTACGTCCTCGCCCTCGAAGGAGAGCTCGTGCCCGGGAGCACCTTGCGCGTGAAGATCTCGCAGGAGAACTGGCCCGAGCCGCTCGTCGTCGAGCCGAAAGTCGTGAGGGCGGAGCCCGGACGCGGCCTCCACTGGCGGGGACACGTCGGCGAGGGCGGCATCCTCGACACGGATCACGTCTTCGATATCCAGCCTCTCGACGCGAAGCGGATCCGCTTCGACCACTTCGAGGAGTTCCGCGGCAGCCTCGCCGAGAAGATGGACGAGGAGATGCGTGGGTTCACGCGGCGAGCCTTCC
>JANQHZ010000484.1 GCA_028282445.1 Candidatus Binatia bacterium
CGGTTGGGGTCGGCTCCTCGACGCAGTCGTTGGCGCACAGGCCCATCGCCTGATCGGAAAGGCCGCAGCCTTCGCAGATCGATGTCGGGAAGCAAGCGACGCCGACGCCGGTGTTGCCGGTGGTGAAGGTTTGCTCGCACTCGGCCGGATCGGTGACCTGGGTGCACGATCCGAACACACGGTCGGTGTCTTCCGGGCAGGTCGGCACGCTGCAAGAGTTGGTGCACCGCCCTTCGGATTCGTTGCGCGGGCCGCAGCCGCTACAGTTGCCGTTGTCGTCGTAGTAGCACGAGTTGATCGTTCCAAAGTTGCCGCGTGCGTAGGCGCTTTCGCATGCCGTCTGGTCGCCGTTGAACCTCTGACAAGCGCCGTTATCGGGTCCGCCGGCGAAAACGGTTCGAGAGGAGTCGAGCGCGCATGCGGGCGGCGTCGAGCACACGTTGGTGCACCTCTGGTTGAGCTCATTCGACGGGTTGCAACCACGGCAATCGGAAGTTTGCTGGTCGAAGAAGCAGGATACCAGGTCGCCTTGCCCGCTCCTGGCGAAGGCGCCATTGCACTCGCTCTCCATACTGTCGTAGACGCGGCAGGCTCGCGTGTTGGGACCGCCGACGAACTCGGTTCTGCTGCTGTCGAGGCAGGTCGGTGCCGGTGCGCAGGCGTTCTCGCATTCGAGTCGGGCCTGATCGTCCGGTTGACATTCCCTACAGTCGTCGTCCTCCTCGTCGTAGTAACAGGAGATGACATTGCCGTCGCCACCGATCGAGAATGCCGAGCTGCAACCCTCCGTGTTGGAGTTGAACTGAGAGCAGCCGCCGCCCGAGGTGCCGCCGACGAATGTGTCGCGGAGCTGGTCGAGCGGGCAGGTCGGCGCGGCGCATTCGTTGTCGCACGCGCCTTCGCTGAAAGGCTCACCCGAACAACCGGAGCATCTGCCTTCCTCGTACCAGCACGATACGACGTTGCCGTTTCCGCTCAGCGCGTAGGCTGCATTGCATCCGTCCTCATCGCCGTTGAACTGCCTGCATGCGGAGGTTTGCGGGCCACCGACGAAGTTACGAGTGTCGTCCAGGCAGGGCGGTGCCGGTTGGCAGGCGGTCACGCATGTGTCCGGTTGTGCGAGGCCGGAGGTTGCGGCGCCGACGGCTGTGTCCTCGCGTCCTCTGGCACCGCACGGCGCGCATAGGAACGAGGATCGGCAGGAGATCTCCAACCCGGTGTTGTTCACATAAAACGAGCTGTCGCACTGCTCGTCCTGGCCGTCCAAGCGGCGACACTGATCCTCGTTCGGCTTCATCGGTTTGGGGCGGTCGCCGTCGTCCCGATCCGGCGGGACCTGCGTTCGATCGGGATCGCCCTCGCACACCGGCGGAGGGACACATTCGTTTTCACACAGCCCCGAGCTCTCGTTCTTGGGGCCGCAGCCTCGGCACGGCATCGACGCGCCGCTGGTGGTCGCCAGGTCGGGTGGTATCCAGAAGCAGGAAGCGTCGACTCCGTCGCCGCTGCGAACGAAGGCTCCTTCACACGATTGCTGATCGCTAAACTGCGAGCAGGCGCCGCCGCTATCCCCCGTGCGTGGGCCGCCGGCGAACGCGCGGTCGCCGTCGAGGCAGGTCGGCGGCGGCAGGCATACGTTCGAGCATTCCGCCCCTTCGTCTTGGCTACAACTTCGACAATCGCCCTGGTTGTCGCCCGTAGGGTCGAAATAGCAGGCGACGGGGTACGATTGTGAGAATCGGCGGCGAGATAGGGAGAAGGCCGCGTTACAGCCATCCTCGTCGTTGTCGAAAAACGAGCAGCTGTCGTCGTCCGGAACTAGCTCGCGAGTGTCGTCGAGGCATGAGATCGGCACCGGGCAGGTGTTCGTGCAGCCGTCTTGACCGCGGCATCGATCGCAGACCTGGCTTTCGGGATCGTAGAAACACGATTGGAGAGTGTCGCCGAAGGGCCCTTCGCTGATGTACAGCGTGAAGGCGATCGCGCACGACTCGGGGTCGCCGTCGTATTGCAGACAACCGGTCCCGGGTACGTCCATGCAGTTGCTACCCTGGGTTGTCGCCCGTTGGTTGCAGGTGTTTTCCTGAATGCCGGCGAACAGCGTCCGCGACGGATCGTTTTCACACGTGAGCTGTCCCGATGCGGGGCCGATTGCCCAAAGCCACAGGGTGGCGACAGTCACGATAGCCAGACGCGCGTTCATCGAGTCTCCTTTGATCGGTCGCGATCTCGTGAAGGGAGCGCCCGGCGCGTTGGCCGGGCGCTCCCTGAATACCGGTCAGTCGGCGCGGAGGCGCCGCAGGAAGGCGAATCCGGCCGCGGCGAGGAGCGCCATCACGACCGCGATCATGCCGTTGCGCGAAGTTGCCGGGACGGGCGTTGCGGCGTCGATGCAAGTTCCGTCGCCGGTGCAGAATTGCCCGGGGCCGTCGCAGGCTTCTTCGCAGCAGACGTTGTTGGCGCAGTTGCCGCTCGAGCACTCGCCGTCGTCGATGCAGGTCGAGCCGTTCGGTCCGTCCGGTGGTGCCGAGGCAGTCGCGGTCGGTGTTGCGGTGGCCGTTGGCGTTGCTGTCGGTGTCGCCTGCTCCGAACAGGCGTTGCTGCACAGTCCCATCGCCTGGTCGAAGAGGTCGCAGCCATCACAGACGGTTGTTGCGATGCACGCGACGCCGGCGCCGGTGTTGCCGGTGGTGAAGATCTGCTCGCATTGCGTTGCATCGGTGGCCTGCGAGCAAGATCCAAAGGTGCGGTCGGTATCGGCCGGGCAGGTCGGCACGCTGCAGGTGTTGGTGCAGCGGCCGGCGGACTCGTTGCTCGGACCGCAGCCACGACACTGGCTGTCTTCGGCGTCGTAATAGCAGGAGTTGATCGTCCCGAAGTTGCCGCGAGCGTAAGCGCTCTCGCACGCCGTTTGGTCGCCTTGGAACCTGCGGCAGGCGCTGTTGTCGGGGCCGCCGGCGAAGAGGACTCGCGAGGAGTCGAGCTCGCATGCCGGCGGCGTCGAGCACACGTTGCTGCACCGGCCTTCGACCTGGTTCGTAGGGGTGCACCCCCTGCAATCGGAGTTCTCGTCGAGGAAGCAGGATACCAAGTCTCCGTCTCCGCTCCTGGCGAAGGCGCCGTTGCACTCGGTCTCCATGTCGTCGTAGATGCGGCAGGCCCGAGTGTTTGGGCCGCCTCGGAAGTCGCTTCGGCTGCTGTCGAGGCAGGTCGGGGCGGGTGCGCACGAGTTTTCACAGCGCAGGTTGGCCTGCGCGTCGACCCCGCACTCGCTGCATTCGTCCTCCTCGGGGTCGTAGAAGCAGGAGATGACGTTTGCGTTCTCATCGATCGAGAATGCCGAGCTGCATCCCTCCTCGTTGAAGTCGAACTGCGCACAGCCGCCACCGCTCGTGCCACCGACAAAGGTATCGCGAAGCTGGTCGAGGGGGCAGGTCGGCGGCGCGGCGCACTCATTGTCGCACTCCCCGCCACCAAACCAATTGCCCGAACAGCCGCTACAATTCCCCTCGCTGTACCAGCAAGACACGGCATTGCCTTGCCCGCTGAGCGCATAGGCGGCGTCGCATGCGGCCTCGTCGTTGTCGAATTGTCGGCAGGCAGCGCTTCCCGGCCCGCCGACGAAGGTGCGGTCGCCGTCGAGGCACGGCGGCGCGGGTTGGCAGGCGGTTATGCAGGCGTCCGGCTCGACGGCGCCGGAGGTTGCGGCGCCGACTGCGATCTCCGGACGCTGCAGGCTGGTGCACGGCTGGCAGCTGAACGAAGAGCGGCAGGAAATTTCCAGGCCGGTCTCATCCACGAAGAACGACATGTCGCATTGCTGCGCCTGGCCGTCGAGGAACGCGCAGCGATCGCCGTCCCGGCCCGGTGGACGGGGCCGGTCGTTGCCCGGGCTCGGGTCGACCTCGACTCGATTCGGATCCTCCTCGCACACCGGCGGAGGGACACATTCGTTGTCGCACAATCCGAAGAACTCGTTATCGGGTCCGCAGCCCCGGCACCTTCCCTGATTGGCGCCGCTGGTCGTCGCCAGATCGAACGCTGGCCAGAAACAGGACACGTCGGTTCCGGCTCCGCTGCGAATGAACGCTGCCTCGCAGGATTCTTGATCGTCGAACTGGCGACAGGCGCCGCCGCTTTGTCCGGTGTCTGGGCCGCCGGCGAAGGCGCGGTCGCCGTCCAGGCAGGTTGGCGGCGGTAGGCAAACGTTTGAACACTCGTTTCCCTCGTCCTGCCTGCAAGGTTGGCAGTCGCCGTCCTCGCTGTCGAGGTAGCAGGCGACCGGGAAGCGGCCCGAAAATTCCTCAAATACCACGAAGGCGCCGTTGCACCCTTCCGCGTCTCGGTCGAAAACGAAGCAGCCGTCGCCATCGGGCACCTCCTCTCGACTGTCGTCGAGGCAGGTGACCGGCTCTGGGCAGGTGTTCGTGCAGTCGCCCTCACCCTCGTCCCTGCGGTCGCAACGGTCGCACGTCTGGCTGTCGGCGTCGTAGTAGCAAGACTGGAAGGTTGCCGTCGGGCTTTCGTCGGCTCTCACCAGAGTGAAGGCGATCGCGCACGACTCCGGGTCGCCCTCATACTGCAGGCAACCGGTTCCGGGAACGTCCATGCAAATTCCCTGGGTGACTGCCCGGTCGTTGCAGGAGTTGTCCTGAATGCCGGCGAAAAGCGTCCGCGAGGGGTCGTTTTCGCACGTGATCTGGCCGGATACGGGGACGAGTGTCGCAACCCAAAGGGCGGCGGCGATCACCATTGCCATGCGCGCGTTCATCGAATCTCCTTTGACGGCTCCTTCGGGAAACGGCTGCTGCGGGCCGGTTGGTCTTCCCGCGACTTCGTATCAACTCCTGCCGTCAACGGCAAAGCAATATTGGGAAAAGTGCAGTGTCCTGGGACCTTGCGGGTGCTATGCTCATCCGCCTATGGAGCGAGTCGACGTCGTGGTGGTGGGGTTTCGTTGCGCGGGCGCGCCGCTTGCCGTGGCGCTGCGGGAAGCCGGCGTCCGGGTGCTGGTGGTCGATGGCGACCCGCTGTTTTCCGACCAACCGATCTCGACCCACGCGATTCAGCCTTACGGGATGAAGATGCTCGACAAAGTCGGGCTCGGCGACGTCGTGCGCGAGCTGGCGCCGCACAACAGTGCCTTTCGATTTCAGGTCGAGGACAGCTACCTGCAGATCGAGCTCGACGGCGAGACGCTCGACTCGCGCTCGCCGCGCCGCTGCAAGCTCGATCCGGCGCTGCAGCGCGCCGTGCTGGCGCGTGGAGTCGAGGCGCGGGGCGAGACCCGGGTGATCGGTCTCTTGCGCGACGGTGAACGCGTCACCGGTGTACGCGTGCGCGGGCCGGAGGGCGAGTACGAAATTGGGGCCGGCTTGGTGGTGGGTGCCGACGGTCGCAACTCGACGATCGCCAAGCTGGTCGAGGCGCCGGCGTATCTCGAGAGCTCCGGCGACAACGGCCTCTACTGGAGCTACTTCGAAAAGAACGAGCTCTTCGACCGGGACCCGCGCTACCGCTGGGGGGCGTGTATCCACATCGAAGGCGGCGATGCGCGGGCGGTCTTTCAGACCGACTCGGACCTCCTGTTGATGGCGGGCGGCGGACCGCGCGAACGGGTCGCGCAGTGGCGCAGCGACCCGAGCGCGGGCCTGATGCGTCATCTCCGCAGCGGCGGTCTGACCGCCCCCCTGGTCGAGGGGAGCAGGATGATCGGCGATCCGGTCGGCCTGCTGTCGCTGAAGTGTTTCATGAAGCGGGCGGTCGGTCCCGGCTGGGCGTTGGTTGGCGACTCGGGCCTGCACATCGATCCGACGCCGGGGTTGGGGATCTCGGACGCGGTGCGCGATGCGATCGCTCTGGCCGAGGCGATCGTCGCCGACAGCGAGGCGGCGATGAATCTGTACTGGCGCCGGCGCGATGCCGATTCGGTGGGGTTGTACTACTTTGCCTCCGATATGAGCTCGCCCGACTACAACAATCCGTTCACTCGCATGCTGTTCGATCGCGGCCAGGACGACCCGGTCGTCAAGCAGCGAATGTACGCGATGATGGCCCGCGAGCTTCATCCCCAGGACATGCTTCCCCCCAGTCGAGTCCTGCGCTGGCTCGGCAGTGAGACCCTGCGCGGCAACCTGGCGCCCTGGGGCGGGCTCGGCAGGACGATGCGCTTGCGCACCTTGATCGACCGTCAGCAGGGCGTGCTCGACCGAGCCCTCGACCGCGCCGAGCGCGGTATCGTCGACGATTCGCTCCCCAACCTGCTGAACTGAGTGGCCGCTGTCGCTCGCGGAAATGGGCAGCAGGGCGCAGGCGGATGGCCGGGACGTCGGCCCGCGCTCGCATTAAAACATTGTTTGTTATGAAAATTCCACGAAGCACCTAATATTCCGTTGCCATTAGGCTTGCCTGGGGATTTTGCATCGGCTATTTCGGCGGTTGACCTTATGAAACTCGACCCGACAGACTTCGAAATCCTCGCCCTGTTGCAGGACCACTGCAAGACGCCGCTGGCCAAGATCGGCGACCAGGTCGGATTGTCCGCGCCGGCGGTGATCGAGCGCATCAAGAAGCTCGAAGAGGGCGGGGTGATCACCGGCTACTGCGCGACCCTCGACGCCCCGAAGCTGGGGCGCGGCATCACGGCCTTCATCGGGGTGATGGTGGATCGCCCGGTGGCGATCGAAGAGATCGAGGAGCAGATCGACGATTGCCCCGACATTCTCGAGTGTCATCACGTCACCGGCGCCTACACCTTGTTGTTGAAGGTGAAAACCGAAAGCACCCAGTCCCTCGAGCAGGTGATCGCCCAGCTGCGGGCACTCGAGGGGGTCAATCGGACCGAGACCCTGGTCGTGTTGTCGACCCACCGCGAGGGGATGAAGCTCGATCTCGAACGGTCGGACGGTGCCGTGGGCGACGGGGCGAAACGAGCGGCGGGAGCGGGCGCGCGGCGTCTGCGGGTCGCAAAAGAATCAGCGGAGGTGGCGCAATGAGCGTGCGCGATCGAACACCCGAAGGACTTTACGATCCGTTTTACGAGCACGACGCCTGCGGGGTCGGGTTCGTCGCCAACATCAAAGGCGAGCGGACTCACAAGATCATCGAACAGGGGTTGACGGTTCTCGAGAACCTCACCCATCGAGGTGCGTGCGGTTGCGATCCGGAAACCGGCGACGGCGCCGGGATGTTGATTCAGATGCCGGACGAGTTCCTGCGCAAGGTCACCCGGCCGATCGGCGTCGACCTGCCGCCGGAGGGGCAGTACGGCGCCGGACTGGTGTTCCTGCCGCGCGACCAGGCTCAGCGCAACTTTTGCGAGAATCAGTTTGCCAAGGTCGCTTCGGAAGAAGGCTTGGAGTTTCTCGGCTGGCGCGACGTCGACGTCGACGAGAGCTACCTCGGGCGCCTGGCGCGCGAGAGCGCGCCGCACCTGAGCCAGATCTTCATCGGTTCCGACGGCAGCCTCGACCGCGACGCTCTCGAGCACAAGCTCCTGGTCGTCCGCAAGCAGGTCGAGCGGCGCGTCGCCGCCGAGGCGTCGGTGACCGAGATGTGTTACGTCGCCAGCCTTTCCTGCCGTACGCTGATCTACAAGGGCCTGCTGCTGCCCGAGCAGATTCCCGGCTACTTCAAGGATCTGCGCGACCCGGACCTGGCCAGCTGCCTGGCGTTGGTGCACCAGCGCTTCAGCACCAACACCCTGCCGTCGTGGGACCGAGCCCAGCCGTTCCGCTACCTGGCGCACAATGGCGAGATCAACACACTGCGCGGCAACATCAATTGGATGCACGCGCGCGAAGCGCGTTTCGCGACGCCGCTGTTCGAGGATCCGCGCAAGGTGGTGCCGGTCATCGAGCCCAACGGCAGCGACTCGGCCGGATTCGACAACGCGCTCGAGCTGCTCCAGCACACCGGGCGCTCGTTGCCGCACTCGGTGATGATGATGATTCCCGAGGCCTGGCAGAATCACGAGTCGATGCCGGAGGACAAGAAGGCCTTCTACGAGTACCACGCCTGCTTGATGGAGCCGTGGGACGGTCCGGCCTCGATCGCCTTCACCGACGGCCGCGTGATCGGCGCCGTGCTCGACCGCAACGGCTTGCGCCCTTCGCGCTACGTGGTCACCAAGGACGGGTTCGTGGTGATGGCCTCGGAGGTCGGGGTTCTCGAAATCGATCCGGCCAACGTTCTCTACAAGAACCGGCTACAGCCGGGGCGCATGTTCCTGGTCGACACCGAGCAGGGCCGCATCATCGACGACGACGAGATCAAGGGCGGTATGGCGGCGGCACAACCGTACGGTGCCTGGCTGGAGGAGAACCTCGCCCAGCTCGATGACCTGCCGGCCCCGAAGTCGGTGGAGTCGAGCGCCGCGCGCGACCAGCTCATCACCGCTCAGCAGGTGTTCGGCTACAGCCTGGAAGATCTCAAGATCCTGCTCGGCCCGATGAGTACGCAGGGAGCGGAACCGACCGGTTCGATGGGCAACGACACGCCTCTGGCGGTGTTGTCGAACCAGTCGCAGCTGGTCTTCAACTACTTCAAGCAGCTCTTCGCACAGGTCACCAACCCGCCGATCGATCCGATCCGCGAAGAGATCATCATGTCGACGGTGACGACGATCGGTCCCGAGCAGAATCTGTTCGACACCTCGCCGCTGCACTGCCAGCAGCTTCGCCTCGAGACGCCGATTCTGACCAACGAGGACCTCGCCAAGGTTCGCGAGATCGACCACGGCCACTTGAAGTCCGCGACCCTGCCGATCCTATTCGCGGCCGGCAGCGGCGGCGAAGGGCTGCGCGGCGCGCTCCATACTCTCTGCGAAGATGCGATCAAGGCGGTCGATGCGGGAGCGACGATTTTGATCCTCTCCGATCGCGGATTCGATGTGCAGAATGCCCCGATTCCCAGCCTGTTGGCGGTCGGTGCCGTGCACCATCACCTGATTCGCCAAGGTCGGCGGACGATGTGCAGCATCGTCGTCGAAACCGGCGAGGCGCGCGAGGTCATGCACTTCTGCCTGCTGCTCGGCTACGGCGCCGGTGCGGTCAATCCCTACCTGGTCTACGAGACGCTGTCGGACATGATCGACGACGGTCGCATCAAGGACGTCGACCCGGACACCGCCGGGCGCAACTTCATCAAGGCGCTCAACAAGGGGATGCTGAAAGTTGCCTCGAAGATGGGCATCTCGACGGTGCAGAGCTACCGCGGCGCCCAGATCTTCGAATGCGTCGGCCTCAACTCGGAGGTGATCGACAACTACTTCACGTGGACCCCGTCGCGCATCGAAGGGGTCGGCCTCGAAGAGATCGCCGAAGAAACCAGGCGCCGCCACCACTACGCTTACGGAGTGTCTCCGACGCTCGACGGCGAGCTGGTCGTCGGCGGCCAATACCAGTGGCGCCGGCGCGGCGAGTTCCACATGTACAACCCGGAGACGATCGCCAAGCTGCAGCACTCGGTGCGCTCCGGGAACTACAAGATGTTCAAGCAGTACAGTGCGCTCGCCGACGACAGCACCAAGCAGCTCGCGACCTTGCGCGGCATGCTGAAATTCAAGAAGACCAAGTCGATCCCGATCGAGGAAGTCGAGCCCGCTTCGGAGATCGTCAAGCGCTTCAAGACCGGGGCGATGTCGCTCGGGTCGATCAGCCGCGAGGCGCACGAGAATCTCGCGATCGCTATGAACCGGATCGGCGGCAAGTCGAACACCGGCGAGGGCGGCGAGGATACGGTTCGTTATATTCCCGACGAGAACGGAGACAGCCGCCGCAGCTCGATCAAGCAGGTCGCTTCTGGGCGCTTCGGTGTGACCAGTCACTACCTGGTCAACAGCGATGAGATTCAGATCAAGATGGCCCAGGGCGCCAAGCCCGGAGAGGGCGGCCAGCTGCCCGGTCACAAGGTCGACGAGTACATCGCCAAGATTCGCCACTCGACGCCGGGCGTCGGCCTGATCTCGCCGCCGCCGCACCATGACATCTACTCGATCGAGGACCTGTCGCAGCTGATCCACGATCTAAAGAACGCCAACAACCAGGCGCGCATCAGCGTGAAGCTGGTCGCCGAGATCGGCGTCGGTACGGTTGCGGCCGGGGTTTCGAAAGGGAAATCCGACGTCGTTCTGATCAGCGGCCATGACGGCGGCACCGGCGCATCGCCGCAGACGTCGATCAAGCACGCCGGACTTCCATGGGAGCTCGGCCTCGCCGAGACCCAGCAGGTGCTGGTCGAGAACGATCTGCGCGGTCGCATCTACGTCGAGACGGACGGTCAGCTGAAGACCGGTCGCGACGTCGCGATCGCTACTCTCCTGGGCGCCGAGGAGTACGGCTTCGCGAGCTCGGCGTTGGTCGCCTCGGGCTGCATCATGATGAGGGTGTGTCACCTGAACACCTGCCCGGTCGGGATCGCGACGCAGGACGAGCGGCTGCGCAAGAAGTTCGCCGGCAAGCCCGAGCACGTGGTCAACTTCATGATGTTCATCGCCGAGGAAGTGCGCGAGATCATGGCCGAGCTCGGTTTCCGCACCATCAACGAGATGGTCGGACGGGTCGACGTGCTCGACGCCGCCGATGCGACCGATCACTGGAAGGCCAAGGGGATCGATCTATCCCGCATCCTGCGTCTTCCCGATGCAGGCCCGGAGGTGGCGACCTACCGCGTCGAGGACCAGGACCACGGCCTGGAGAAGGCGATCGACAACAAGTTGATCGAGCTGGCCGCGGAAGCTCTCGAAGAGAAGAAGCCGGTCGAGATCGAGATGCCGATTCGCAACGTCAACCGCACGATGTGCACGATGCTGTCGGCGGAGATCTCGCGGCGATGGGGCGAGCAAGGCTTGCCGGAAGGGACGATCTCTCTGAATCTGCGCGGCTCGGCCGGGCAGAGCTTCGGCGCGTTCCTCGCACCGGGGATCTCGGCCCACCTGGTCGGCGATGCCAACGACTACTTCGGCAAAGGCATGTCGGCTGGCCGCATGGTCGTCGTGCCGCCGGCCGAGGCCACCTACGTTCCGGAGGAAAACATCATCGTCGGAAACGTCGCGCTCTACGGCGCGACCGGAGGCGAGATTTTCCTGCGCGGCATGGCGGGCGAGCGGTTTGCGGTGCGCAACAGCGGTGCCAAGGCCGTCGTCGAGGGTGTCGGCGACCATTGTTGCGAGTACATGACCGGAGGCTTGGTGGTGGTTCTGGGTGAGTCCGGCCGCAACTTCGCCGCCGGCATGAGCGGTGGAATTGCCTACGTCCTGGACGAGGATTCTACCTTCGCCGGGCACTGCAATCCGGGCATGGTGAAGCTCGGGCCGGTCGAAGGAGAGGACGAGAAGGTCCTACGGGACTTGGTGCAGAAGCACTATGACTTGACCGAGAGCGCCGTTGCCAAGCGGGTGCTCGATTCGTGGGAAGATACCCTCGCGAAGTTCGTCCGGGTGATGCCGGTCGACTATGCGCGGGTGCTCGAAGAACGAAAGCGCGCCGCCCAGCAGGCGGAGGAGCGCGTCAGTGCGTAAGGCGGCGCGCGCGCCGCGCGCCGATGGAAGCCGGGTGTTGATTCATGGGTAAAGTTACAGGGTTTCTCGAGATAGAACGGGCAACGCCGCAGCGCCGGCCGGTCGAAGAGCGCCTCAAGGATTGGACGGAGCTCGAAGGGAAGTGGCCGGAGAAGGAGCTGCAGGAGCAGGGCTCGCGCTGCATGGACTGCGGAATTCCGTTCTGCCATACGGGTTGTCCGCTCGGGAACATCATTCCCGACTGGAACGATCTGATCTATCGAGGCCGTTGGGAAGAGGCGATCGAGCGCCTGCACTCGACCAACAACTTTCCCGAGTTCACCGGGCGGATCTGTCCTGCTCCGTGCGAGGAGGCGTGCGTCCTCAACATCAACGACGACCCGGTCACCATCAAGCTGATCGAGAAGCAAACCATCGACCACGCGCTCAAGGCAGGGTGGGTGAAGCCTCTGCCGCCCACGTCGAAGACCGGCAAGAAGGTAGCGATCGCCGGCTCCGGTCCCGCCGGTCTCGCCTGCGCGCAGCAGTTGGCGCGAGCGGGTCATGATGTGACGGTTTTCGAGCGCGCCGATCGAATCGGGGGCCTGCTGCGTTACGGAATCCCCGACTTCAAGATGGAGAAGCACTTCATCGACTTCCGCATGCAGCAAATGGAAGCGGAGGGCGTGACGTTTCGTGCGAGCACGAACGTCGGTACCGACGTCACCACGGAGCAACTGCGCAGCGACTACGACGCGGTCGTGATCGCCGCCGGTTCGACCAAGCCGCGCGATCTGCCGATCCCCGGGCGTGAGCTCGACGGTATCCACTTCGCGATGGAGTTCCTGCCGCAACAAAACAAGGTCGTCGCGGGCGATACGATCCCCGAGCAGATCAAGGCGACCGGCAAGCACGTCATCATTCTCGGCGGTGGCGATACCGGTTCGGACTGTCTCGGCACCTCCAACCGGCACGGCGCTGCGTCCGTGCACCAATTCGAGCTCATGCCGCAGCCCCCAGACGGGCGTACCGAGCACATGCCGTGGCCCTACTGGCCGATGATCATGCGCACGTCGAGCTCACACGAAGAGGGCGTCGTGCGCGACTGGAGCATCAACACCAAGAGCTTCTCGGGAGAGAACGGCGTGGTGAAGAAGCTGCACGGCGTACGGCTCCAGTGGGAGACCGAGAACGGCCGCCCGACCAAGATGGTCGAGGTGCCGGGCAGTGAGTTCGAGATGGATGCCGATCTGGTGCTGCTGGCGTTGGGATTCGTCGGGCCGGAGCAGGGCGGTCCCATTGCCGATCTCGGCCTCGAGCTCGATCAGCGCGGCAATATCGTCGCGGACGACGAGTACATGAGCAGCACGAGTGGAGTGTTCGCCTGCGGGGACGCGCGGCGCGGCCAGTCGCTGGTTGTGTGGGCGATCTGGGAAGGTCGTGAATGCGCCCGCGGAGTGGATAAGTTCCTGATGGGAAGCACCGACCTGCCGGCCAGTCCGCAGCTCTTTGGCGCCCGTTGAGGGTGCGTCGTGGGGCGAACCGTCGTCTCGGCTCGCCCCACGTAGTGTGTGCCGTTGCCGGCAGAGGATTCGTCGGTCGCGCGGATTACGTCGGGTCGTGGTTCATTTCCCAGTGCTCCGGCGAGCGCCAGAGCGCGCCGGCGGTGAGAGCGCGGATGCCGCGCACCTCGTTGGGAATCCGCGTGTGGAGCTTCATGAAGAGATCCTCCACCTCGAGTAGCTCTGAATCCCAGTCGGAGCGATCGACCGACATGCACTCGACGAAATCGTCCTCGCTGAAGTCCTCGAGGCCTTTCCAGTTGAGATCCTGGTAGCGAGGCATCCATCCGAGCGGGCTTTCCACGCCGACGGCGCGGCCGCGCGCGCGGTCGACGATCCACTCCAGCACGCGCATGTTCTCGCCGAATCCGGGCCACACGAACTTGCCGTCGGGGTCGCGCCGGAACCAGTTGACCTGGAAGATGCGGGGAGGGTCCTGGATGTTGCGGCCGAACGACAGCCAGTGGTTGATGTAGTCGCCCATGTGGTAGCCGGCGAAGGGCAGCATCGCGAACGGGTCGCGGCGCACGACGCCCTGCTTGCCGAAAGCCGCGGCCGTGGTTTCCGAGCCCATGGTGGAAGCCATGTAAACCCCGTAGGCCCAATTGAAGCTCTGCACCACGAGCGGGATGGTGCCCGATCGCCTGCCGCCGAAAATGAACGCTTTGATCGGAACGCCCTTCGGATCGTCCCAGGCGGGGTCGATCACCGGATTCTGCGACGCCGGTGCCGTGAACCTGGCGTTGGGGTGCGAGGCCTTCTTGTCCGAGTCCGGGGTCCAGTCGTTGCCCTGCCAGTCGATCGCGTGCGCCGGCGGGTCACCGTCCATGCCTTCCCACCAGACGTCGCCGTCGTCGGTCAGGGCGACGTTGGTGTAGATCGTGTTGGCCTTGATCGACTCCATGGCGGAGGGGTTGGTCGCATAGGACGTGCCCGGCGCGACGCCGAAGTATCCCGCTTCCGGGTTGATCGCGTACAGCTTGCCGTCGGCGGTCGGTTTGATCCAGGCGATGTCGTCGCCGATGGTGCTGACCTTCCACCCGTCTTCGGAGAAGGTCTTGGGCGGCACCAGCATCGCGAAGTTGGTTTTTCCGCAAGCGCTCGGGAAAGCCGCGGCCACGAAGGTCTTCTCGCCCTCGGGGTTGGTCACGCCCATGATCAACATGTGCTCCGCGAGCCAACCCTCGTCCCTGGCCATGGTCGATGCGATACGTAGCGCCAGACATTTCTTGCCGAGCAGGGCGTTGCCGCCGTAGCCGCTCCCGTAGCTCCAGATCGAGCGCTCCTCGGGGAAATGTACGATGTACTTGACCTTCGGATTGCACGGCCACGAGACGTCGGTGTCGCCCTCGGCGAGCGGGGCGCCGACGGTGTGCATGCAGGGGATGAAGTCGCCGTCTTCTCCGAGGACCTCGACCGCGCCGCGTCCCATCCGGGTCATGATCTTCATATTGACCGCGACGTAGGCGGAGTCGGTGATCTCGACGCCGAGCTGGGCGATCTCCGATCCGAGCGGACCCATGCTGAACGGGATCACGTACATGGTGCGACCGGCCATGCAGCCGTCGAACAGTCCCGCGAGGATCCCCTTCATCTCTCTCGGATCCATCCAGTTGTTGGTCGGCCCGGCATCGTCCTTCGACTTCGAACAGATGTAGGTCCTGTCCTCGACGCGCGCGACGTCGCTGGGATCGGAGCGAGCGAGGAAACTGTCCGGTCGCTTTTCTTGGTTCAGCCTGATGAAGGTCCCGGCGTCAACGAGCTCGTTGCACAGGCGGTCGTACTCCTCGTCGGAGCCGTCGCACCAATGAACGGCTGCCGGCTTGCAAAGTTCGACCATCTCCTGGACCCAACGCTTCAGGCCGTCGTGTTTTACGTAGTCGGGAGCATTCATAACGCCATCTATAATCACTTCCGCGCGATGTTCCACCCGCCCCTCGAAATTATTCGGTGACCGCAGCGGGAGGCAGTTCGC
>JANQHZ010000488.1 GCA_028282445.1 Candidatus Binatia bacterium
GTGGTCCACACTTCCTTGCGCTTCTCTCCTTGTCCGCGACGATTTTGGTCTCGAACCAGATCGATGCGGTGAATATCAACAGGCCCTAGCGCGGCCAGGAGGCCCAAGATGTCCGCCAGCATCACCCTCGCCCTGCGAACCGCCCAAAGCGGCCTGCTGACCAATCAGCAGGCCCTCAACGCCATCGCCAACAACGTCGCGAACGTCAATACGCCGGGCTACTCACGCAAGATCGTCAACCTTGAGCAGCGCGTGTTGGCGGGTTCCGGCTCCGGCGTTCAGCTCGCCGAGATCACCCGGGTGGTCGACGAGGGGCTGCTCAAGAGCCTCCGTCTCGAGCTCAGCGCCAAACATGCCCTCACGTCGCAAAAAAGCTACTATGAACGCATCCAGGAAAGCTTCGGCAAGCCGGCCGACAACAACTCCATCAGCCATATCCTCAGCGACTTGACGACCGCGATCGAGGCCCTCGCGGCCGCTCCGGACAAGACCCTGGAGCAAAGCGAACTGGTCCGCCAGGGTAACGAGACGACGCTCAAGCTTCAGTCCATGAGCGCCACCTTGCAGGAACTGCGGCTGCAGACGGACGGTTCCATCACCGAGGCCGTGGAAGAGATCAACGTCCTGACGACGAAGATCGCCGACCTGAACGACAAGATCATCCGCAACAATACCGTGTCGGCGGATGTTTCCGACCTCCGCGACCAGCGCGACCAGGCGGTCGACCGCTTGGCGCAGCTGATCGACATCCGGTACTTCTACCGTGGAGACGGCGACCTCGTCGTGTTCACCTCGGGCGGGCGCACCCTGGTCGACAATGTGGGCACCACGATGACCCACAACGCCGCCAGCTCCGCGAACGCAACCGCGACCCATGCCGAAGGCGATTTCGGGGGCATCTATCTGGGCCCTCCGATCCCGGGAAACGACATCACCAACGAAATCCGGGGGGGCGAGCTGAAGGGTCTGATCGATCAGCGCGACCGCGTGCTCACGGATCTCCAGAGCCAGATCGACGAGCTGGCGGCGACTCTGCGTGATACCTTCAACCAGATTCACAACCGCGGCATGCCGTTCCCCGGCATGCAGTCGATGACCGGCACGCGACGATTTCTCGATACCACCGATCCCGCCAATGCGGTGAACCAGACGATCACGCTCGATCCGACCAACAGCGCCGATGACGTGGCCCTGGTTCTGTTCGACGACGATGGCAATCAGACGGCGACGACGACACTCAACGCGATCATGACCGACCCGGCCTATGGCAGCGGAGCGCAGCCCTCGCATGGCCCATGGTCCGTCAGCGAAGTGGCCGACACCATGGAGGACTGGCTCCAGGCCAACGGCGCGGCCGGCGCGGCGGTCGGACTCACCAGCGACGGCCGCTTCTCGATCGAATTGAACACGTCCGGAACACACCTCGCTTTTCGCGACCAGGAAGGAAGCGGCCCCGGCAGCACCCATGCCGATGCGGAGATCGGCTTCGATGCCGACGGCGACGGCACCATCGACGAAACGGTCAACGGCTTCTCCCACTTCTTCGGCCTCAACGACTTCTTCGTCGACAACCTCAACCGCGGCATTCACGAATCAGACATCATGCCCGCGGGCTTTACGGCCTCTGCCACGACACTCCGCTTCGTCGACGGCACTTCGTCACTGCCGCTCGATCCCGGCGGGGGGGGCGACGTCACCCTGGTCATTCCCGCGGGCTCGACCCTGCAGGAGATCGCCCATGCGATCACGACCAACGTCCCCAACTTGACGGCATCGGTGGTCCCGGACGGTGACGGCCAGCGGCTCCGCGTTTCCCACGATCTCGGCATGGATTTCGAGATGTCGGAAAGTGCCGGCGGCCCGCTGCTGAGCACCGTTGGAATGCACAACGCCAATGTCCGGGCGGCCAGCCAGATGACCGTGCGCGAGGACCTCATGCAATCGCCGGCGAACGTATCGCGGGGCACGGTTCAATGGGATCCGGATCTGGGCGCGGCCGGCGAGTACTTCTCCAGCATCGGTGACGACACGGCGATCCAGGCGCTCGCGGAACAGTTCAACTCGGGCATCGCGTTCGACGCCGCCGGCGGGCTCGGGGCCGTTCATTCGACCTTCAGCCAATATGGCGCTTCGATTCTGTCACGCAACGCCAGCCTCGCCGACACCAACGCGACCCAGACGGAATGGCAGGAATCGCTCACCAATTCGCTTAAGAACAAGTCGGACAACATGCGCGGCGTCAATCTCGACGAGGAAATGTCGGACCTGATCCGTTTCGAGCAGGCCTACTCCGCCGCCGCCAGGGTGATCACGGTCATTCAGGGCATGTTCGACGCCCTTGAGCAGGTCATCTAGGAAAAACCGTCATGACACGAATCGCCGACTACGCCGCCAACAACGCCCTGACCAGCTATATCCTGCAAACGCAGAAACGCCTGCACGACCTGGAGATCCAGGTTTCGACCGAAAAGGTATCGCAGGATTATCAGGGACTCGCCGGCCAGGCCCAGCGGCTCGTCAACTACGAGAACACGCGGGATGTGCTCGACCGGCATGTCACGGGCAACGAGCTCATGGATCTGCAGCTCAAGACCACGGAATCGGTCATGGAGGCGATCAAAAAAGAGCTGACCGACTTCCGCGATCTGTTGATCGAGTACGAAAGCGGTACCCGAGACGACGAGCAGCGGGTAGGTGACGTTCAGGAGGCGGCCTTTCGAGGCTTGCGCAACATCAGCGACTATCTGAATTCGGAAGTCGACGGCCGCTACATCTTCGCGGGCGGCCGCGTCACCGACAGACCGGTCGATCTCGACCTGACCTCGCTTGCCGATTTCCAGGCGAAGTACGACGGCGACGGCGTCATCTATCCGCCGACACGGGATGCCCATGTCGAAACCAAGCTTTCCCTGGATTCGACGGCCACCGGCGGACTCACCCTCGCCAATGGCGCGCCACCGACGCTGACCGCAGGCACGGCGGGCTCGCTGGCCTCGATACCGGTGGGCGCGACGATCACCCTCGACGGAGCCCCGACCGCCGGCAACAACACCAACTACACCGTGGTTTCGAACGATGGCACGACCATCGAGATTTCGGGCAGTTTCACGGTCGGCGCGAGCACCATCAATGTAAACAACAGCTTCGCGTCGGCCGAAGCGGCCCCGGCGGCCACCTTGTCGGTGGGCACTTACTACAACGGGGATACCGCCACTCAGACGCACCGCGTTTCCCCGAACAGGGACTTCGGTTTGGATTTGAACGCTATCGATCCGGCCTTCGAAAAAACCCTGCGGGCGATGTCGATCATCGCCCAGGGGAGCTACGGGACGGCCGGTGGGCTGGAGAACCATCCCGAACGCATCGAGCAGGCCATGTACCTGGTCAACTATGCCCTCGATATCACCGATCCGGGCAACCCGCCTTTCGGCGTCGAGCAGTCCAGCAATATCCGGCAGATCGAACGCGATGTCGGGTATCAGCGCGTGCTCATCGACGAGACCAATCAGCACCAGAAGACGCTGATCTCGTTCTACGAACAACGCATAAGCGATACCGAGGATGTGGACAAGCTCGAAGCGATCACCCGAATGCTCGACGATGCCCAAGCTCTTGAAGCCTCCTACCAGGCCATGTCCCGCATTCGGCAGTTGAGCCTGAGCAACTATCTCTGACGTTCGCGGGTCCCGCATAACCCCTTACAGGGATTAACCAAATCGAAAACGTTTAGGGACATGATCAAGCTCAGGCGATCCCCTGAGGATGCTTGCGGAAACCTTTTCGGGCCGCCGAGAAAGAATACGGACGCCCGTGAGGCCAAGGATAAGGAGATCATCGATGCATCAAGCGCAGCTCTATGCCAATCGAGAGGTTTTGACCTCGACCGAGGCGAGCGCGTTCGGCCTTTCGAAAGCCGCGGTCATGCTGGATCAGTCGCGTGAGAATCACGCCAAGCTTGCTGCTGCGCTGGACAACAACATGGAGGTTTGGGTCGCGATCCGAACCCTCGCCGCGCGGGATGACAACTTGTTGCCGGAGGACACCAGGAACAATCTGGTCAAGCTGAGCCAATTCGTGACTCAGACCACGATGTCCCAGGGCGTCGACATGCCGGCCGAGGTGATCGACACACTGATCAACATCAATCTGCAAATCTCGGAAGGTCTTCTGGAGAGTCAGGCGCGCGCCGCCTGAAACCGCAAGGGCGGGGCGCGGTCGCGCCCCCACCCACCCGTTTGCTTCCGCGAGCCGGCGTCCCGAGAGACCGCCGGTTTCTTTTTGCACCAACAGGCAAAGGTTGCGATGCCGCGCCCAGTTTCGTAGCCTGCCCGCTCGTCGCAGGCTGAAGCGTGCGATCCATGCCCATTTCGACCCAAGCCCCACCCGCCGCCCTCTATCTCGTTGTCCTCGGGGGAGGCGGACACGGAAAAGTTGTTATCGACGCCCTGTTGGCATCCGAAGCCGACGGGCGCGTTGCCATTCTCGACGAGCGCACCGAGCTCCATGGCACCGAATTGTTCGGCGTCGCGGTGCTCGGCGGGGACGAGCTTCTGGCCGAGACCGCGTCCCGGGGTTTCACCCATTTCGTTTGCGGCGTCGGCGGCGCGCGCGGCAATCTTCGTCGACGCCAGACATTCGAGAGGGGTCTGGCGGCCGGCTTGATCCCGCAACGCGTCACGCACCCCGCCGCGCTCCTCTCGTCCCGGAGCGCGATCGGCGGCGGCTCGGTCGCTCTCGCCGGCGCCACTGTCAACGCCGACGCTCGAATCGGCGAGAACGTCATTCTTAATACGCGATCGATTGTCGAGCACGACTGCCGGGTTGGCGACCACGCCCATATCGG
>JANQHZ010000571.1 GCA_028282445.1 Candidatus Binatia bacterium
CAAGAACCCGCCCAGCGAGGGCGGACGCGACGCCGTCCAGCAGGAAGGCATTGCCTGCTACAAGACCATGGTTCGGGCGATGCTCGACATCACCGACAACCTCGTCGACGACCGCATCGTGGCGCCCGAGGGCGTGGTTCGACGCGACGGCGACGACCCCTACCTGGTGGTGGCCGCCGACAAGGGCACCGCGACTTTCTCGGACATCGCCAACGGCGTCGCCGAGGAGTACGGCTACTGGCTCGGCGACGCTTTCGCATCGGGCGGCTCGGTCGGCTACGATCACAAAGCGATGGGCATCACCGCCCGCGGCGCTTGGGAATCGATCAAGCGACACTTCCGCGAAATGGGCGTGGACCCCATGACCACCGACTTTACCTGTGTCGGAGTCGGCGACATGTCGGGCGACGTCTTCGGCAACGGAGCGCTCTACTCGCGCCATATGAGGCTGGTTGCGGCGTTCAACCATCTCCACATCTTCATCGACCCCAATCCGGATTCGGCTCGCTCCTACGAAGAGCGCAAGCGTTTGTTCCAGCTACCGCGATCGTCCTGGGCGGATTACGACCCGAAGCTCATTTCGCGCGGCGGCGGCGTCTTCGACCGCTCGGCCAAGTCGGTGCGGGTATCCGCCGCCATGCGCAAGCTGCTGGGGCTGGGATCGAAGTCCTCGATCACGCCAAACGAGCTCATCCGCGCGATTCTAAGCGCCGAAGCCGACCTGCTTTTCTTCGGCGGTATCGGGACCTACGTGCGCGCAAGCACCGAGCGCGACGGCGACGTCGGCGACCGCGGCAACGACGCCCTGCGCGTCAACGGCGCGGCGCTCAGGGCCAAGATCGTCGGCGAAGGCGCCAACCTCGGCATCACCCAACGCGGCCGTATCGAGTACGCTCTCGCCGGCGGCCGCATCAACACCGACTTCATCGACAATTCCGGCGGCGTCGACTGCTCGGACCACGAGGTCAACATCAAGATCGCCCTCAACCGCGCCGTCGCGAGCGGAGCGCAATCGCGCGCCGCTCGCGACAAGATGCTGGTTGCGATGACCGACGACGTCGCCGCCCTGGTCTTGCGCGACAACTACCGACAGTGCGCGGCGATCAGCGAAGCGGAGCTGCAAAGCGTCGCGCTCCTCGACGACCACGCGCGATTCCTCAACTATCTCGAGAGCTCCGACCGGCTAGACCGCGGCGTCGAGTACCTTCCCAGCGGCGAGGAGATCGAAGAACGCCGCAACGACGGCATCGGCATGACCCGGCCGGAGCTCGCCGTGCTCTTGGCCTACGCGAAGATCGTACTGCAGGAGGAGGTTCTCGAATCCAAGCTGCCGGACGATCCGTACCTGGCGGACGGGATCGGCGGGTACTTTCCGAAGCAGATGCAGAAGAAGTTCGCCGATCGACTGGCCGACCACCCTCTGCGTCGGGAGATCACCGCGACCTACGTCGCCAACACGGTCGTCAACCGCACCGGTCCGGCGTTCGTCGCCTCGGTCCAGGAGCATACCGGCGCCGCCGCCGCGGACATCGCCCGCGCCTATCTGGTGTGCCGAGAAGTCTTCCGCGGAGCGGAGCTGTGGGCGCAGATCGACGAGCTCGATGACTGCGTCGCCGCCGAGCTGCAAACCGCGATGCGGCTGGAAACGCTCGCCTTGATCAAGCGCGGCACGCGCTGGTTTCTGCGTCATGTGCCGGCCAACGGCGGTATCAACCAGGCGGTTGCGGACTACGCGCGAGGCATCGCGGTGATCGAGAAGAACATCGACCGTCTCGTACCCGAGAGCCGTCAGTGCGGCCGTGACGCGCGCGTCACTCACTACGTCGAGCGAGGAGCGCCGGTCGAAGTGGCGACTCGGATCGCCAATCTCGATCCGCTCGCCGTGGCATGCGACATCGTTCACATCGCCACCGCTCGCAAGCGACCGGTGCGTGAGGTCGCGCTCGCGCACTACGAGCTCGGCGCACGCCTGGGGGTCGACTGGCTGCGCGAGTCGAGCGCGCGGCTGGTGGTGGACGGCGACCGCTGGCGCAAGGCGGCTGCGGTCGGCCTGATCGACGACCTCTACGAGACCCAGGCAGAGGTCACCGGCACGCTGGTCGCCGGAGCGCGGCGCGGCAAGATCGGGATCAACACGGTCGAGGACTGGCTCGACGCCCGCGGCGAAGCGGTCGAGCGCATGATCGCCGTGGTGGGCGATCTGCGCAGCGTCCCCAACATCGATCTGCCGATGCTGTCGGTAGCGGCCGCGGAAATGCGGGCGCTGGCCGCCGCCGGCTGAACGACGCACCGAGCTCTAGCAGTCGTCGGGATGGGACGCCTCTTGGATTGAGCCGGCGCGCTCTGTTATCGGAGACAGATGGGCCGTCTACTGATTATCTGCACACTCAGCCTAATCACTTTCTCACAGCTGTTCTCCAGTGCCCGCGCCGCCACGGTCGCAAGAATCTACTCCCAGCAGGGAGCGACGACGCTGAGCGGCCGGAGCCTTGATCTTGTCGAGTTCCCGACCGCACTTCACGTAGACGCCCAGTCGATCAGCATCACCTTCCGCGATTCGACCGGCCCCCAACCGGAAGACCGGGAGTTCTTCTTCTCGGCAGCCGATGGCATGATCCTGGAGCCCGGGCTCTACGAGGACGTCGGCCAGCCGCTTCCGGGGCGCCCACTCAGCGCACCCGGGATGACAATTTGGAGCCGTTGCCAATACGACCCGGCCGGTGAGTTCGAGGTGCTCGAAATCGACCTGGGCGAGGATGGTCGGGTCAACGCTTTTGCGGTGCGGTTCACGCAACACTGTCTTCGCGGCCGAATCGAAGGAGAAGTCCACTTTCAATCCAATCTCGAGCCTGCGCCGTTTCCGGCTCCGAATACGCTTCGCGTCCCGGAAGACTTCGGTCGCATCCAGGATGCGATCGATGCGGCTTTCTCCGGCGACACCATCGAGGTGGCGCCGGGCTCCTACGTCGGCGATGTGCAGTTTGCGCTCGGCGCCGTCGATTTGGTGAGTCGCGAAGGGCCCGAGGTCACGGCGTTGACCAGGAACTTCCGGGAGACCATTCGAGTCACCGGAGCCGGGGCGGCAAAGCAGGTGATCGCAGGTTTCCGATTCGACTCCGTCGGGTCTGCGTCGGCGATTTCATCCGACGCGGCATCGCCCGAAATCCGCGACAACATCTTTGTCATGGCCGGGGTGACGATCGAAAGCGGAGACGCCATCATCGAGAACAATCGCTTCGAGAACGGCGGGGGCCTGTCGATCGGAAGTGGCGGGATCATTTCGCGCGAGACCGGGTCGGTCCTAGTCACCGGCAACGAGTTCATCAATTCGGGCATACGCATTGCCGGCACGGGCGATGTCCGCATCGAACGCAATCGAATCACCGGAGCCTGGGGGAACGCCGTCTCCATCACCGAGACCCCTACGGTTCTGATCGAGAACAATCTCATCGCCAAGAGTCGGATCACTCCGACATCGTTACTGTTCGCGGCGATCTGGATCCGGCTCCTCGAAGGCCCTACGAGCGTCCGACTGATCAACAATACGATCGCCGACAACATCGGCGCGGCGGTGTTGTTGCAGGGCCGCACCGAGCTCGTCGAGCTGATCAACAACGTCATCGACCCACTTCCCGGCCAGGTCGCCGTCACCTGTCGCCAGGGCAGTTTGGCCGCCACCTACCGTAACAATCTCTTCGGGCCGCGCGGCCCCCTGTTCGAGGTCAGGCAGGACAGCGAAATCGCGTGCATCGGACTCGACCTCGAAAACGGAAATACCTTTGCGCCGCCGGCCTTCGTGAACCCATCCCTGGACGATTACGCACTGCAGGCAGTCTCCGCAGCCATCGACGCCGCAGATGCGGAGGAGTTTCCAGCCGCCGACTTCGAACGAGACGACATCCGCCCACTCGATGGAGACGGGTCCGGCGGAGCCGAGCCCGACGCCGGTTTCCTGGAATTCGATCCGGCCGCCCCTACCGCGACGCACACGTCGACCCCGACCGAGACGAACACCCTACCACCGACGGTCACACCACTGCCGACACTGACCCCAACTCCGCTCATCGAGCTGGGTGCGGCCTGCATCGAACCACTACAGTGCGCTTCGGGAAACTGCTCAATCGTCTGCTGCGACCGAGTCTGCAACGCGCCGAACGAAACCTGTATCGCCCCGGGTTCGGAAGGAGCCTGCGTCCTCGCCACACCGACACCAACTCCGCCGGACTGCCCGGGCGACTGCAATCGCGACTATCGCGTACAAGTTTCCGAATTGATCTTCGCGGTTGGCATTGCGTTGGGAATGAGAAACAGCAGCAACTGTATTGCCGCAGATCCGAACGGCGACGGCACCATAACGATCTCCGAGCTGATCCAAGCCGTCCGATCAAACCTCGACGGCTGTCCGTTCGCTCCGACGTGGACGCCGATTCAAACGCCGACACCGACACCGCAGAACATCACCATCCGCGAGCTCGAACTCGCGCTTTCGCTGCTGATCAACGACCCGCATCGCCGAATCCTCTACGGCGCCGCGACTGCGCGTGACGCGAGCTTCCCTGGCCATCTGGTCGCAATCGACCCGATCTCGTCGAACGTAGAGTCGGTAATTTCGTTTGGCGGTGAGATCGAGGTCATGGCGATCTCCGACGACGGTCGCTACCTCTACCTGACGACGATCGACCAGCGTACCAAGGTCCGCCGACTCGATCTCGATACCCGCGAAGTCGACCTGGAGTTCGAGCTCCCGGGGATCGAAGACCGTCGGTACACAGTCGACGACCTTCGGGTCGTACCCGGTCAAAGCCGGTCGGTCGCGGTAGCTCGAGGGGTCGGCGACAGCTTCGATGGCGTCGCAGTGTACGACGACGGCGTCCAACGCGGGCGCGCCGCAGGAGAGCGTCGTGCGAGGAGTGATGAATTCGGATTCAGGGGCCCGGACTTCCTCACCTTCGGCGCCACCCCTTCGATCCTGTACGGAAAGTCGTCCACGGGCGAGAGCATTTACGCGATGAAGATCGATGAGACGGGGGTTCGGTACACGAACGCCGTCCCCCTGGACATCTACGTCAACTCATTCCCTCTAGTGTACGGAGCCGGTCTTCTGTTTCCGCTGGGCGAAGCGGTAATCGATACCGAGTCGTTCTCGATCGTGCATACCTACCCTTTCGGGATCTCCGAATCTGTCATCGACGATGCCAAGGGCCGCATTCTCACTCTCACCAGATCGGGTCGGAACGACCGCATGCTGCGAATTCTCCGTCTTTCCGACTTCGAGGAGCTCGCGCAGCTGACGCTCCCTCCGACGTACAACGGCGGCTTGACCCGCTGGGGCGGCGACGGGCTGGCCTGGTTCAACTTCAATTCAGCTGCGATCGCGCGAACCGCTCTGCTCTCGAGCGACTAGTGCGTTGAAGCAGCCATCGAGGGTCGCCCGCACAGCCAAGATCAACTCATCGATTGCCACCGTTCCGTCACCATCGGGGTCAGCCGCCTGGCAGTGCGCGACGTCCCGTTCCCCCAGTCCAACCAGGACCGCCAAGACGAGCTCCGAAACGGTGACCCGGCCGTCGCCGTTGCAGTCGCCGGCACAGGGTCCAAAGGTTTCGGGATCCGCCTCGTCGTAGCCAATGTCCGGAAGCGCCACGTCGTCTCCGTCACCGTCGAGCGGGCGGGGGTCGCCTTCGAAGTCGTCCACGACATCGAAGAGACCACCGCGGTCGATGTTCGGCGAACCCGCGGCAAGTCGGTAATCCGACGACGCCGGATCCACGAAACCCGGGGCATCGAAAAAGTTCGCGGCGCTAAGCGCCGCGGTGTCGCATTGCCCGGAGAAATAGCGTTCGCTGTCGCTCACGAAGTTGTTCATCAGCGTCGCGATTTGGTAGTCGGCGTTGCGACAGTGCAGGGTCTGATCGCGGCCACGCGACCAGAAGATGTTATTCGCAACGAGATCGTCGGTATTGCGCGAGAACAACTCGACCGCATGAGAGGATTCGGCAATCACCGTATTGTGCAGCAACCGAATCCCTCCGCTGCTAGGAGCCGTCGCTTCGATCCCGAGAGAGGTGATGAAGAGGTTGTTTCGCGCATCCAGGAGAGTCGCGTTGCTGGAGCGAATCCCGACCGCCGCGATTACGGTATTGCCCTCGATCCTGGTCTGTCCGGCGGCGTTAAAGCTCAGGCCGATTTGCACGTCCTCAAAACGATTCTCGAAGATCCCGCCGTCACCCGACACACCTCCCCCGCGGGCGCCGGTGAAACAGTCTCGAATGACATTGCCGCGGGCAACGGCGCGCCCGGTGACAAACATACCCAATCGACTCCCGATGATGACATTGTTGGAAGCCGTCGGGGTCCCGGTGCCACCCGAGATACGAAGACCGTCGTCGCCCCCCAGGATGGTAAAGCCCTCGATCCCGGTCTCGGAGTTGCCGCCACGCGAAAGGTTCACTGTGATGTCCCCGGGCTGCCCGACGATCGTCGTCGCATCGGGCCCTCGTTCCGAAACGATCCTCACGAACAGCCCGCCGCTGTCGATCGGCCCCTGATAGGTACCGGGACCGACAACGATCCTGTCCCCATCGGATGCATCGGCGATGGCGTCCTGGATGGTCGCGTACTCGGCCGGAACGAGGAGGTCCCGCGCAGGTGCCGGAGTCGGGTCCGGGATCGACGAGTTGTATCGCAGCTTTCCGACAACACGCCCGCCACACACGTGCTCGAAGTCTACGGCAAACGCTTCGAGCGTACCGTCCTCGGCCTGTTCGATCTCGAGCACCTCGAAGAAATCGCCTTGCGTGGTACATCCCCGGCCGTTACCGCCCATCGTCAGTCCCGGTATGCTGGCGCTCGGAAAGCCCCGCACGGGTTCGTAGACGCCGACCTCGAGGCCGCTCGATCTCGTGGGGGCGCCGAACGAGAAAGTCCAAGCCCCGAAAGACGCCCCAGTGCGCATGATCTCGACCGCCCCGGGAGTCGACCGGGTCACCTCGAACTGGGAGTTGCCGAGGTCGAAACGCCAGCGCAATCCGACAGCGACACCATGGAAGGGTTCGCTGACCAGCTCCACATAGGTCAGCTGTGCCAGGACATGACACGGGCTCGCCAACAGCCACACGGTGATCATCGACGCAAGAAAGCGCCTACAAAGCGCATTCGTCGAGACACAACATCGGGGTCCCACCATGTGGAACGGATAGCAGAGGGCCGTTTATGCAGCGAATCCAATGAGCCCCCCTTCCGCGTCGGTCGGCGGCAAGAGCTCCGTTAGACTCCCGCCCGACTGGACGAGGGTGCAGTCCATCAGAACGCCGTGCGGACCGTAATCGTCTCGGCCTTCTCCAACGCGGTCGAAGCCGCAGGCTGTATGGAGTGCGAGCACGCGCCGCGCAGAACTGCCCCCCTCGAACCGGCACCGGCGCCGCCGACCAAACTGCGCGGCCGCTACCGCTGGCAAATCCTACTCCGCGGCAAGAGCGCAACGAGCATGAAATGCATCTACCGCGCCGCAGCCCTGTGCAAGCCTCCGGTATCCGCGTCCTCGTCGACGTTGACCCACAGAACCTCCTGTGATGTCCAGGGCTCTATCGCGGCAGCAACCGACCAACACACCGCCGGAGTATCACCCGAGATCCCTCGACAAGTCGAGATTCGGCGCAAGCGCACAGAGAAAATCGTGGACGGACCAGGCAAATGAGAAAACGTGGGATAGAAATCGCGCTCCAAAGAATCGAAGAAGAGCGGCAAAACAAGACCGGGACACTCGATCTTGGAGCGCTGGGCCTCGAGAGACTACCAGACGAGGTCTACGGGCTGGAGCATCTCAGGGTTCTCAAGCTTGGACTCGATGAATCCAATCCTGCGGAGTCCTTCGGCAACCTCCTTGCATACCTCGACGAGAGACTAGTTCGTTTGAGCGGGCTTAGAAGCCTAATGATCGCGCATACGCCCATCGCCAACCTCGGCGTGCTGGATAAGCTAACAAGTCTCGAATCCCTCGACTGCAGCTCTACTCAGGTCTCCGACCTCGCTCCCCTCGCACACCTCCAATCCCTTCAGTCCCTCAACTGTTGGAAAACTCAGGTCTCCGACCTCGCTCCCCTCGCACACCTCCAATCCCTTCAGTCCCTCAACTG
>JANQHZ010000614.1 GCA_028282445.1 Candidatus Binatia bacterium
CGCTTTGCCGACCGAACCGGGGTGCTGCAGCCATTCGCGACCGTCGATATGGGTGCCGCCGATGCGCTCGCTCGGGCCGTAGAGCTCATGCATGACGTCTGCACCGAGCCACTCGATCCAAGCTCGCATCAACCAGGGCGGACAGGGCGCGCCGCCGGTGAAGACGACGCGCAGCGAGGAGACGTCGCGAGATCTTCGCTCCTCTTCGGGGAGCCGCCAGATCCGCTGCATCATCGTCGGTACGAATAGAACCTGTTCGATCCGATGGCGCTCGATGAGCGCGAGGCATGCGGAAGCATCGAAGCGCTCCATCAGCACGGTCTCGACACCCGCCATGAGGGATTGCGTGAGCGATCCGAACGGTGCGGCGTGATAGATCGGGCCGGGAACCAGAACCGGGCCGCGCGGCGACAGGACCGAGCGCGGTGCGTCGGCGTCATAGGCGGCGGGGCGTTTCACGACGATCAGCTTCGGACTTCCGGTGCTGCCGCCGCTGGCGAGGGCGCGCTCGTGCGGAGCGATCGCGTCGGGCAGCGGGGAATCGTCGGAAGGTGGATCGTTCGCGCAGCTCAGCTTGTCGATGGCGACCGGAGGTCGGTGGTGGTCTTCGTGAACCAGGACGACCGGCCGAGCGCGGTCGAGGATCGCCTCGAGCTCCGGCTGCGGCAGCCGGTGGGAGAGGGGTGTCGGCACCGCGCCGAGCTTCCACGCGGCGACGGTGAACACCACTGCTGCACTTCCGTTCGGAAGGGCGATGCCGACGAGGTCTCCGCGATCGACGCCGCGTTGAGCCAGTAGTCGGGCGCTTCGGTTGGCCGAACGCTCGAGCTCGTTCCAACCCAAGGTGTCCGCACCACACACCAGCGCCGTATCGTCGCCGTGCTGCGCGGCGATCTCGGCGATGCGCGAACCGTATCCGATGCCGCTCATCGGGTTCGGTTCTCCGCGCATGTACCGGTGGGTCGAGGGCGACGAGTGCGATCGCCGGCGGGCCGCCGGACGGGGCCTTCTCGTTGGGCGAATTGGTGGCGTTGGTGCATCGAGTTGGACGATCCTTCGCGATCGGCGCGATGCTGTCGCGCGGCGGCGCGTTTGGCAAGTCGAGCGGCGCCGTGCCCGCTGGTTTGCGATCGCGTGGCAATCGGAGTACGTGCCCTCATTACGAGGAGGATTCGCCGTGACAGAAGTATCCGTATCCGCCGATTTCGACGTGCCGAGCGCCAGGCTTTGGGATCTGGTTGCCGACTTCGGCAATGTCGCATGGATTCCCGGGATGGCCGGCGCTCGCGTCGAAGGCGACGGCCCCGGCATGACCCGTTTTCTCCCGATGGGGGAGAAGGAAGTGCACGAAAGGCTGGAGAGCATCGACAACGACAGCCGGACGATCGCGTATACCATTCCCGAGAACATTCCGTTCGCGGCGGCCAACTATCGCGCGACGATGCAGGTCGCCGACGCGGGCAGCGGAAGCCGCCTGACCTGGAGCTGCACTCTCGATCCGGTCGGTACGTCGGAAGAAGAGGCGCAGCAGACGGTGCAGGGGCTGTACGAGATGATGATCGGGTGGATCCGCGATCACCTGAAGCAGGACTGACCTTGCCGTGAGTGTCCGCCGCCTGACCCACCTCGGGATCTGCGTTTCCGATCTCGAGCGGTCGCTGACCTTCTACACCGAGGTGCTGGGCTTCCGAGAGGTCGGCCGTTTTGCCGACGAGCACGGCTTCAGCTCGCGCTTCCTCGAGCTCGAGGACGTTCGCCTGCAGGCCGTGTATCTCGAACGCGACGGATGGCGCATCGAGCTGCTCTACTATCCGCAGCCGAGGGCGCTGGGGTCGGGGGATCGCGGCGAGATGAACCGACTCGGCTTCACCCATCTCTCGTTCGTGGTCGAGGATCTCGATCGCTCGCTCGACGACGTCCGGCGCTGCGGTGGAGCCGTCGTCGAAGCCACCCGGATGGAGATGGGGGCGCGCGCCATCTTCGCCACCGATCCGGACGGTACGCGCCTGGAGCTGATCGAGCGCGCCGGCGATCCGATGGCGATCCCAGGCGCCTGAGCCGCAACCGGCAAGCGACTGCAGTCGCCTATCGTGGGTCGTGATGCCGCGAGTCGCGTGCGCGCTTCGTGCGGCCGAGCGCGCCGGGCTACTGGCGGATCTTTGCTTGTGCTGCCGCTTGGTCGATGTCGCCGAAGCCTTCGCCGGCGAAGTCGGGCCGCACCGCGGCGATCGGATCTCTCAGGTCGTCGATGTAGCCGAGCGCGTAGGCGCCGAGCGAGTACCCCATCAGGCGGAGCAGATCCTTTGGCAGCTCCCGAGCGATCTCTCTGGGGACCGATAGGTATTGGTTCTCCTCCTGTCGGAGCCAGGAGCGATTGTAGGTAATGTTGACTGCGTAGCGAGTCTCCTCCGACTGGTTGGCTCCACCGCCGTGGTAGACCGATCCGGTGTAGATCAGCACCGAGCCCTTGCTCATCTCGGCCGGCTCGGTGTCTTCGAGCTTGAACTGCAGTTTGTCGGCGAGTCGATTGCTGCCCGGAACGATGCGGGTTGCACCGTTCTGCTCGGTGAAATCGCTCATCGCCCAGATCGTGTTGCACTGGACGTCGTAGCCCTTCGGGAAGGTGAAGAAGTCGAAGGCCCACTGGTCCCGGTGAATCTGCTGCGCCTTCGCACCGGGGCCGATGGCGATGACCTGAGTCAGGTGGAGCTGGAAGCTGGTGGCGTCGGTGAGAAGCTCACGCGCGGCTGCGAGCACCAAAGGGTGCGTGACCAGGTCGCGACAGAGCGGCGAACGGGCGATCAGCGCGCCGGTTCGCTTGGTCTGAAACCCGGAGAACTCGTCGACGCCGACGGGGGTCGCGTCGAGGTACGGCTGAAGCTCCGCCCGAGCGCGATCCATCATCTCCTCGCTCGCCAGGCGGTCTACGATCACCGCGCCGTCGCTGGCTAGGATCGCGTTGATCTCCTGGGCGGTGGCGTCCTGAGTGACGTGCTGAATCGGCATGGCGTTCTCCCTTCGCTGGCGGGCTCGTGGCTGCATGGAGTGTGAAGCGGATCCTGCGCATGCCGGCGCCGGACTCCAGAACCTCGGCCAAGCTTGCACCGACCGGCGCGGCTAGATCAAGGAGGCGCAGACCCACGAACCTGACGGGAGCGGCTGCTGTGCTGGTTTGCCGAACGCGGGGGCAATCGGGTTTGATGAGCCGCGCATGGGGGTAGGAGTTGGAGATCTGCGCGGCCGAGCGCTCTGGGTGGTCTTCGGGGCGTTGGTGTGTCAGCTCGGCGCCGGATTGAGCTACGTCTTCAGTGTCCTACAGAAGGATATCGTCGCCGAGCTGGGATGGTCGCGCACGATGTTCGCCGGCGCGCGCGCACCGGTGTTTCTGGTGATCGCCCTCGCCAGCCCCGCGATCGGTAGCTTGACCGTTCGATTCGGCAG
>JANQHZ010000642.1 GCA_028282445.1 Candidatus Binatia bacterium
CGCCCAGGCGCGATCGCCCGGGAGCCCTCGCTCGGAGATCGCAACCGACTCGAGCCGCTCCCCCCGCATACTTTTCACCGGATAGCGCCAAATCTCGGCCACTCTTCCAATCGTCGTCATCGCATCAACCTCCAATACCAAACCTCAACCCGCCGGCTCCTCGAACCGCCGGTGAAGGCGCAACCTCTCCCGGATCGGCGATCCCGATCAGCGTTCATCCGCGTTCATCCGCGGTTCCACGGAAGTAAACGGCCGCAATTCATCGAAGCCATAGAGCTCGGCATAGCCACTGCGGATTCCGTAACAACGGCGTCGCTCGGCGCACGTTTCGCACGCTGCGCCCTTGACGAACTCACCACTGCCGTCTTGCGAAACCGCGATCTTGGAAAACTCGGCGCGCTCGCTTTCGGGAACCAGACAGAGCGGCAGCCCGCACATCGAATCAAAGCCAAAGAGGACGACTCCTTCGCGTCGAGCCATTTCGACGCCTTCCTGCAAATGGGGCATGATCTCGGAGAACTTGGGGATCAGGCTATCGCTGCGCGGCACGACGTCGGTGTGCGAGCCGACGAAGGAAACCACCAGCGATGCAGTCGGCCAGCGTCGCGCCACCAGGTCGACCACGCGCGGAAAGTCACGGTAGTTGCCCTGGCAGAAAACGAAGTTCAGTCGCACATTGATCGACGTCCGGCACAGCTCGTCGATGCCGACGACGGTATGCTCGAAGGTACCGGGCGCCGAAGTGATCTCATCCGAGATCTCGGCGGTCGATCCGTGCAGAGAAACCATCGCCTGCTCGACTCCGGCGTCGGCAAGCGAGCGCGTGAGCTCGGCGTCGGCCAGGCGAATGGCGTTGGTCTGCAGCGCAACCGCCCGCACCCCCTCGTCCCTAGCATAGCGAACGTAGTCGACCAACTTTGGGTTCAGCGTCGGTTCGCCGCCGGATAGGATGATCACGGCATTCTCGCGCCCGGCCGTGGCGATCGCTTCGCGCACCGCCGACTCCTCTGCCGCCGGCAGGTGAGTCGAGACGAAGCAGAACTCGCACGATTGATTACAGTGGAAATTGACCCGGACGGTGTACTCCGGCACCAGACGGTTGGTCTCGTCGCGCAGCACGTCGCGGCCGACGAGCTCGCGGGCAATCTGCTCTTCGATCGTGGAGACCACCGTGAGACGCCGACGCAGCCGTTGTTGCTTCACTGGGGACCGCGCCGGCGACGAGCTCGACTCGATCAAGGACGCGGGGAAGCCCGGACAGCGGTCGCCGACCAGGCAAGTTTCGCACTCATCGACCTGCGTGAACCCCTGCCGTTGCGCGTTGCCGCGGTTGAGGGCGTACAAGTGGGCTACCCGTTCCGGCCGCTCGAAGACACAAGGCGGAACGTACGTGGCCGGATCGAGGCGGGCCTTGAGCCCAACGCGCCGGCAGCTTTCCGCCACCTCGGTAATCGCCGCCGAGATCTGCTCCAAGGAAGCGCACTCGGTGCGATCGGGAGCTTCGGTCGGCACGATGAGCACCAACCACTCTACCGCAAGGCCGGCTTCAACCAGCGCACCAGGGATCTCCGCTACCAGCCCGAGGTTGCGACACACGATCGGCGTGGTCACTTCGATGCGAACGCCGGCTTCTGCGAGCGCGCGCATTCCGCGGATGGCGGCGTCAAACCCGCCGGGGTCGCGAGTGATCGGGTCGGCGTTCTCAGCGCCCCACGCAACCAACGCAACGCGCGCCATATCGAGCCCGGCCTCCGCCAGCGCGTTTGCGCGCCCGACGTCGATCAAAGCCGCGTTGGTCTCGAGGACCACGCGTGCCCCCCCACTGCCCGCGCGACGCACCAAATCGGCGAGGTCGCTGCGCATCGCCGGCTCGCCGCCGGTCAGAATCACCTCGGCGGCCTGCCCCTCGCAGGCCTGCGCGATCCGCTTTCGCACCGCCGGACGGGCGATGAACTCGGGATCTTCGGTCGGGCGGCGAGCATCGCAGAACCAGCAGTTCTGGTTGCAAGTCTCGTTGGTTACGATTCGTTGAACGCGCATTCGCCAAGCTTTGCTGCCTTAACAGTCCATTGGAAAAGTAGGCTGGAGGCGAAAATGAGGGATCGGGCGATCTGGCAAGGCGCGATGCCGGAGACAAAGTCGGGACTCTTGTTGAGGATTTCGCAACGCAGCCAGAGCGCCCAAGCACCATTGGCAGCCCAGCCTACTTTTTCAACGGGCTGTTGGGCAAAGCCTACCGCAAACCTCACTCGACAAGGAAGCCGGGCGCGTTCGAATACCGGGCCGGCGCTGGGCGGCGCCGTTACCGGCGGATCGCGTCGCGGGGATCAACCGAACGGCGCAACGAAACCGAGCGCCGGGTCGGTACGGCCGAGGCTCACGCTCGTCCCGGAATCGCTTTCGACGCGCAACAAGGCGTCCTCGAGGTAGAGCCGCCTGCCGGTTGCAATCAGCCGCACCAATGCCGCGAAGCGACCAGTGGCCGGCGCTGGTACGCTTACCCCGTCGTAGACGGCCCCATCGCTATCCCAACGCCCGTGCAGGGCAATCTGATGATCGTGGTCGAAGTAGAGGACCGGTCTCGACAGGACGGCCCCGAGGGCGCGCGATTCTGCCGGGTACTGACGCGACATCTCTTCGAGAGCCTTCGAAGACCAGTCCAACGCGTGTTCGCATCGGTAGGTGCAGGGATAGAACGGCGCAACCACCGTAAAGAGATTGTTGAGCTGCCAGGGCCACGCGGTCGTATCGTCCCTGTGCCGCGCCATCGTCCGACGCCAGGAATAGTACCGGTTCAAGCTGTTGTTGGCGCGATCGTCCTGCTCGGCAAACGCGGCGACACAGCAGCTCGGGTAGCCGACCAACTCGCCGAGCTCGCGAATCGCATCGCTCGGGTCGACTTCGGATTGCAAATGCGCCGCCCGGCGCGCGAGCGTAGCATCGTGGGACAGGTACAGCTCGACCCGCTCCTCGCCTTGGTTGCGCCGATCGTCCCAGCGATCTTGCGCCGATACGCTCACCCTTCGCTCGCGCCGTTCGCAATGGACCTGGCCGAAGCACGCCAAGATTCGATCCACTTCCGCCGGCTCGACGGTGAGGAATACCACCGGCTTCAAGCCAGCTCGGAATGCCCACAGCTCGAGCGGCTCGGCGGGAAGCTGCGGAGTCTCGACCCGCGGGAATTCCTCGGCGGACGGCAAGTCGCCCTGCAACCCCAACACCGCCAGGATGTCGTCCGGTCGACGCTCGGCAATTGCCGCCGACTGCCGCAACCGCCGCCCGCCGGGCGCCAGGCCCTCCGCCAGCTGTTGTTCGACGTTTCGGGCCAGGCCGAGAACCTCGGCGGCATCCCGCAAGCTGTCACCATCCCCGGTGACCATCTGCGCCAATGCGCGCGCCGCACCGTCCGGAACGAAGCGCGAGGGAACGGGCGTTCGATTGCCGACGGCAAGCGTCTCGCGCCCATCCCTCCACGCCCAGTCGGCCGCCTCGCGCTCACCGTCCAGGTGGACTGCGAGCCGTTGGCCGTAGGACCAGCACTTGAGCTCGATCGTCCATGCTCCCGCCCGGAGGTCGACGAAGATTGCTCCTGGGGCTTGGCGCGCTGCCACCACCGCCGCACCGGGCGAGAGCGAGCGCACCAGCGCCAGAGCGTGAATCAAGACCTCCATGGGGTCACCGTGATCCGACTCCGGCAGGCCGGAGACCTCAACCGACATCGAGCCGCCGCCGAGCCGGCCGACGAGTTTCTCGACGAGCTTTCTCGCAGGCAGGGTCGCCCATCCGTGGGCTACCCTCATCCGCCCGCCACCGCCTCCGAGATCGGCGTCGCAGAGTGCATCATGCAGCGGCGCCTCGACGACCCCCACCCGCCCCAGAGCTTGCAGCCGCAGCGCCGCGTCCAGCCCGGCGCGTGGCGGGAGCGCAATGGCGAACGCGGCGCTCGGATGAGTCGAAACCGCTTCGTCCAGCTCGCGATAGACCGGCACGCCGTCGACCAGGGGGTCTCCATGGCGCACGACCGTCGCCACCAGACGAAGCCTCGCCGCCCGCCCGATAGTCTCGAGCCAAGCGCGCGAACGCTCTCCAGCGCCGACGAGGACTACCTCGACCACCTTCGCGCTGCTCGTGCGCCTAGTCTCGTCTGCCACCATCCTCGGGAATGCTCTTCTCAACTGCCGCCACCCAGCGTTTACCCTCGTTGGCGGGTGGTTCCAAACCGGAAAGCTTGCTCAAACAGCATGATCTATCCTATGCATTACGGCATGACGCGTACTTCGGTGGTGTTGGATGAAGGGCTGTTGGATCAAGCACGCAAGCGCGCCGCGCTCGGCGGCCAGACGCTGAACGAGTTCATCGATCGGGCTCTGCGCGACCTCTTGGCGAAACAGAGCGCGACCAAGACGTCGCCGTTTCGCACGATGACGCTCGGCGCTTCCGACCCGCGGGTCGAGCTGTCGATGTCGGCGCTCAAGCGTTCGCTCGACTCCAAGACGGAGTAACCCATCTTGCCGCCGCCGTTCTCTGGCGGGTAGGTAGTCGACATGGGCGACTCCTCGTTCCGCGAGATGATGCAACTCGAACCGCACGGTCCGGATACGTTCGTCGGCGCCGGCCCGAGCTACCCCTGGGGAGGTCTGTACGGCGGACAGATCATCGCACAGGGGATCCGCGCCGCCGCCGCGACGGTCGAGCCGGACTTCCAGCTTCACTCCCTGCATTCCTACTTCATCCGGGCCGGAGACGCCGACCAACCGATCCGATTTGAGGTCGACCGTATTCGCAACGGTCGCAGCTTCGTCACACGTCGTGTCGTCGTACGCCAGGCCGCCGGCGCGATTCTCAACATGGCGGCTTCGTTCCAC
>JANQHZ010000754.1 GCA_028282445.1 Candidatus Binatia bacterium
CGAGGACCGTCTCCGTCTCTCCACCTCGGCATTCTACTACGACTACGAAGACATCCAGGTCGAGGTGTTCTCCGCGACCGCCGATCGCAATCGGACGACGAACGTCCCGAGTGCCGAGATCTACGGCGTCGAGCTGGGATGGCTCGCCGCGCCGCTGCGGGCCCTAGTCATCGACGGCTCGCTGAGCTGGCCCGACACTCGAATCGACGAGGACTTTTCGGCAGTCGCCATCGCACCGTGTAGAAGCGGCGCCGGCGATGCGAAGGCTTGCCCGGACGGCATCGACGCTCCCGTGGGCTCCTACCGGGTCTCCGCTCAGTCCGAGAACCTCAAGGGCAATCGCCTGCCGCGCGCCCCCGAGTTCGCCCTGCACGTCGGCGCGCAGTATTCCCTCGACCTGGCGCGTTGGGACGCGGTGGCCGAGCCCTTCGACGGCGTCGTGATCGCGCGCTTCGACTATTCGTTTCGCGACGAGATCTTCTTCGACGTCTTCAACCGCGATGCGTTCCGCCAGGGTTCGTTCGATAGCGGCCACCTGCGCATCATCTTCGACCGCGACTTCGGGGCGTGGGCGTTTCGCATCGAGGGCTACGCACGCAACCTATGGGACGAGGAGTTCCTGGTCGACGTCGTCCCGAGCAGCGGAGGACTGCAGCGGGTCGGATTCTACAACGAGCCTCGAAAATTCGGCTTCCGCATCAGCGGCCGCTGGCGTTAGTGTCAAGCTAATTGGACTCGAGTATTGAGTTGTCCTCACGTAGTCCAACCCCGTCAAGGGCCTGCCGCAAAACCCCTACGTCGTCCAGTGATATCCATACGATACTCTTGTCGACACGACCGTCATTGCGCTGAAGCCACAACCGACGGTTTTTAAAATCATATGCCCAGCGATCAAGCTGGTCGACGTCAAGTACCTTTCGTCGAAGGTATAGCGAACGCACCGTCAATACACGAGACTCGGCCTCGACGACTATAGCCGGAGCACTCTCGGTGATAACAAATACCGAGACAAGAACTACGATCATGGACAAGACGAGTCCGTCCTCGATCCAACCATGAGGCGGCCTGAAGAGCTGAAACACCAACAACGACAAGCCCAGCGCACTAGTAGAGTACGTATCTCGCGAGTGGCGAATCCGGACCACTTGATAGTCGGACAACTTCAGAAACCTCCTATCTCACGACAGCGCCCGCTCCGCCCAACTTGAGTTCTCGCTGCGCTCGTTGGTCGGAGCAAAGACCAGGCGTTGTCGGTGGACGGGGGTGCGGGCGAGGCATGCCTCGCCCCTACGGTGTGGCGGTCGTCGCATGGTTGGCGGTCGCGTTGGGTCCGAAGCGTTCAAGCGTAGGGGCGACGCATGCGTCGCCCGGTTCGGGGTTGCGGCGCTCGCGACATAGGTCAGTCCGCGCCGTCGCCGCCGTCTTTCATGCCGTACTTCTCGTAGGCGCCGAAGAAGCCGTGCTCGTGCAGTCCGTAGCCGACGTTGTCGCCGTACTCGAAGCGGGCGACGTGATCGACGAGTCCATACTGACCGAGCGGCGCCACCTCTTCCTGCTTGAACTCGAGGCCCTGGACGACGAGCTTGCCCTGGTACATTCCGTGACGCCAGTCGTCTTCCATTCCGTAACCGGTACCAACGGTTACGAAGGAATGGGTCAACGGAGTCACATCAACCTCGAAACCGCCGCCAGGCGCTTGCGGGAAGGCGAGAGTCGAACGCTCGACCATCCTCGTGCCCGACTTCAGCACGTGCCGGTGCTCGGGCCGACCGAGCCACTCCGGCTCGCGGGCGGGATCGGACCAAACCCGGACCGCCTCCTCGAGCGGTCGCTCGCCGGCGTTGGTCTCGTTGAGAATGTATAGAATGGTGTGGTCGTCGAACTGCATCGGGGAGTAGTTCCACATGCCGGTCATCTGGCCCTCGGCACCGCGAATCCCCGGATGCTCGGGCTCGCCGACCGGCCGCACTCCCCATGAACGGTCGCGGGTCCCCCACCAGCGGTCGGGTGTGACCTCGAAGTGCTCGTCTCCAACCCGCAGCTTGCCCGACCAACAGCCGGTTTGCGCAAAACGCATCGTGTCGAACAACACGCGACCGTGCTTTCGGATGTACTGCCGCGGCTCCTCGAAGGCGGCAATGGCCCCCTCCCACAAGAGATTGAAGGCGATGCCGTGCTCGGTTTCCTCGAGCGTGAATCGAACCTTCTTAAGAGGCTCCACCACATCGATGCGAAACGGACCGACGGTGAGATCCATGCGATCCCCGAGCTCGCGCGATCCGCGAACCACGCGGTGATGCTCGCCGCGACGGACGACCGCGAAGGCGTCCTGCACCCCGAGATTCGGGTACTGGCCGAAACCCATCACCATAAAGAGCTCGTCGCTCGATCCGTGCAGATTGAAGTAGTAGCGGTCGTAGAAATTGCGGTCGCTGGTCGCGACGTGGCGAATGACCTCGGACGTTTGGTGGACCGGGTAATCGTCCCAACTCGAAAGCATGCTCGCTCCGTTCTGTCTCGAGCGCCTCCGGTCCGCTTTGCGTCCCCGACCGAGACGGTCGAGCTTCACGTCGCTGTTCGGACCTGTGGCAGGCGGTGTTCGTATTCCGTGTCACCGGCGTCTCGGGTTGCTCCGACGCCCGGCTTCGTCTCTCCATGCAACAGGACTCGATCCGATTGCGGCCGTCAAGGGCACCGGCACCGCTGGACGGATGTACCCCATTTCGATAGCGCTACGGCTCCCAATCAGGAGCGATACGTATGTTGATTGTTGCAGGAGCGATTACTCTCGATCCAGCCAAGCGCGACGAGGCC
>JANQHZ010000777.1 GCA_028282445.1 Candidatus Binatia bacterium
GTCCCAACCTCCGAAACGCTCGAGATCCTCGGCCGACTGCGCTTGATCGTGGGTCGCGGCCAAGAGCTCGTCGCCGGACGCCGTTTCCACCCGCCGGCCGGCCTCCTCGTAGCGACGGCGCGCAGCGCACCAGTCTTCGAGCCCGGAAAGCGCTACGTCCGACGCAGAGTTACCCGCCGGCAGCTGCGGTGCCTGGTCGAGGTACAACACGTTGGTGTCGCGCCGATAGGTTACGCTACCGGCGTCCGGCGCTACCACCCCCGAAAGGATCTTGCCGAGCGTGCTTTTGCCGGATCCGTTGGCACCGACGACGCCGACACGCTCGCCCCGCTGGATCGTGATCGACACACCGTCGAGGACCTTGTGGATCCCGAAGGCGCGCGTGACATCAATGGCGGTAGCCGCGGGCATCCGCAGCAGCCTAACACAGTGACACGAACAGCAAATACACGGCACTCCACGTCGCGGAACGATTGACGGACCAAAGACGGCGGGGGAGAAATGCGGGCAATGGCAGGTTTGGTCGAAGGTAAGGCGGTATTGGTCACTGGAGCAGCCACCGGCATCGGGCGCGCCACCGCGCTCCTACTCGCCGCCGAGGGAGCGCGCGTGACCGTCAGCGACATCAACGAGATGGAGGCCCAAGGCACCGTGACGTCCATCCGCGAAGCGGGCGGCGAAGTTTCCTTCCACCGCACCGACGTATCCGACGAGAGCCAGGTGGTCGACTTGATCGATCATGTCGTCGCAACCTGGGGGCAACTCGATTGCGCCGTAAACAACGCCGGAATCGCCGGACCCACCGCTGTCGTACACCAGGTCGACTTGGAGGACTGGAACCGCACCTTGGCGACCAACCTCGGCGGTATCTTCCTGTGCATGAAGCACGAGATTCCCGTCATGCAGAAGCGCGGCAAGGGCGCCATCGTCAACACGGCCTCCGGCGCCGGCATCGTCGCCGCGCCCGGGATGGCGCCGTATTGCGCGTCCAAACACGCCATCCTCGGCCTCACCAAGACGGCGGCAGTCGAGAACGCCGCGCTCGGAGTGCGCATCAACGCAATCTGCCCCGGCTCGACCGATACGCCGATGATGCAGGCGACGATGGCAATCGACCCATCGGTGAAGAAGATGATCTTGCGCAGCATGCCTGGGGGCCGGTTGGGAGAGGCCGCTGAGATTGCCGAGGCCGCGCTCTGGCTATGCTCGGACCGAGCGTCTTTCGTGTCGGGAGAGGCCATGTTGGTCGACGGCGGCGCCGTCGCCCGCTGAGGGCGCGGCGCGAGTCGCGCGGTACCGCTCGCGCGTCCGGAACTGGACCTTCTCGCGGACACTCCCGCGCTGGTACAACCCGCGCAACTACCACCGGGGAGAGCGCCCATGTCCGTAGAGAGAACCGCCTACCGATCCTGTCCGTTCTGTGAAGCCACCTGCGGCACGGCGATCACCGTCGACGGCGACCGCATCACGGGAGTGCGTGGCGACCGCGACGACCCGTTCTCACGCGGATTCATCTGCCCCAAGGCCTACGGCCTCAAAGAGCTCCACGCCGATCCCGACCGACTGCGCAATCCAATGAAGCGCACGCCGGAGGGCTGGCGAGAGATCGAGTGGAAGACCGCGTACGACGAGATCGCAGCGCGCCTGCAGGAGATCCGACAAGCCCACGGCAACGACTCGGTCGGCATGTACACCGGCAACCCGGTCGTCCACGATCTCGGCGCCCTGCTCTATCGACCCGTTTTCCAGCGCGCTCTCGACTCGCGCTCGATGTTCAACTCGTCGGCTATCGACACTCTTCCCAAGATCGTCCAGACCGGGCTGATGTTCGGGCGTCAATTCCCGACCGGGGTACCCGTCCCGGACATCGACCGAACCGACTTCTTGCTCGTCGTCGGCGCCAATCCGATGGTGTCACACGGCAGCCTGATGACGATGCCGGACGCGCCTGGACGCCTCAAAGCGATCGGCGCCCGCGGTGGCAAGTTGGTGGTCATCGACCCTCGCCGTTCCGAAACCGCCAAGCTCGCCGACGAGCACTTCTTCCTTCGGCCCGGAACCGACGCGCTCCTTCTGCTGGCAATGGTCCACACGTTGTTCGACGAGAGTCTCTTCGATCTCGGCGCAGCCACAGGACTGGTCACCGGGTTTCGCGAGGTGGAATCGGCGGCGCGCGACTACGCTCCTGAGCGCGTCGCCGAGCGATGCGGCATCGACGCCGACGCAATCAGGAGGCTCACCCGTGAGTTCGCGTCCTCGCCCTCCGCCGCTTGCTACGGGCGGCTCGGGACATGCGTGCAGGAGTTCGGAACCCTTGCCAGCTGGGGATGCGACCTCCTCAACATCCTGACCGGCAACCTGGATCGCCCGGGCGGGGTGATGTTCACCACACCGGCGGCGCCCGTCGACGCCGCTCTTCCCAAGGGTGTCGGCTTCGAAATCGGCCGCTGGTTCAGCCGTGTCGGCAAACACCCCGAAGTCGGCGGTCTGATCCCGTCATCGGCGATGGCCGAGGAGATCCTGACCCCGGGAGACGGGCAGGTGCGCGCGATGTTCCTGCTGATGACCAACCCCTTGCGCAGTGCCGCCAACTCGACTCAGCTGGAAGCAGCCTTCGCCAAGCTCGACCTGCTCGTCGCCGTCGACTTCTACCTCAACGAAACGACGAGCCACGCCGACTACATTCTGCCGACGCCGACTGCAGCCGAACACGAGCACTACGACGTCGGCCTCTACTGTCTGTCGGTACGCAACGTCGCCAAGTGGTCGCAGACGGCGGTGGAGCCAGCCCCCGGAGCTCCCCACACCTGGGAGATCCTCGCCAACCTCGGAGCGAGGATGATGGGGTTGGCCGACGTTCCGCTCCAGTACATCGACGATCTCGTACTGCGCCAATACGTGGAAGCCGCGCTCGAAGACTGTCGATGGGAAGACCTGCATAGCGAAGAAGCGATCGGCAAGCTCGAGAGCCAAATCGGGCCGGAGCGAATCGTCGAGCTCCTCCTGCGCATCGGGCCCTACGGCGACGGATTCGGGCGAAATCCCGACGGGTTGACCCTCGCCAAGGTCAAGGCGGAACCGCATGGGATCGACCTCGGACCGCTCCGACCGCGTCTGCGCGAAGTCATCAACACCGCAAGCGGCAGAGTCGAGCTCGCACCAGCTCTCATGCTGGGCGATCTAGAGCGACTGGAGCGGCGGCTTTCGAGCGACCCCGCCCCGATGCTGCTGATCGGTCGGCGCGATCTGCGCAGCACCAATTCCTTCACCCACAACCTGCCCGCCCTGGTCAAAGGCCCGCAACGCTGCACGCTCCACATCCATTCGGGCGACGCGGATCGCATCGGCGTCACGGCCGGTGGAAACGCCCGTGTCACCAGCCGCGTCGGGTCTGTCGTCGTACCCGTTGAAATCACCGACGATCTGATGCCGGGGGTCGTCAGCCTCCCGCACGGCTGGGGACACGATGCCGACGGCTCGCGATTGCAAACCGCCGGCAAACACGCCGGGGTGAACGCCAACATCCTGACCGACGATCGCGCCTACGACACCGCCAGCGGCACCGCAGTGCTGTTCGGAACCCCGGTCGATGTTACACCCGCAAGTAGCGGCTAGAGGCCCGGGCCGTTATCGCGCAACAACGGCGAGGGCGTCCCCACACTGGTCAGCCATAGCTGATGGATCGCGCGAGTCGCACCGACGTGTAGCAGTCGGCGTGCGGCCGGAGTGTCCGGATAGTGTGCGGCGCTCGCTTCAACCAGCACGACGTAGTCGAACTCGAGCCCCTTGACCTGCCCGACTTCGGTGACCTCGATCCCGGGTGCGAAGCGATAGCGCTGATCCTGGACGAGGTGCACTCTC
>JANQHZ010000875.1 GCA_028282445.1 Candidatus Binatia bacterium
GTTCAGCTTTCGTAGTTTCGCTCGAAGAGAATCCTCAGTCCGTCGAGGGTGAGGAACTCGTCGACGACCTCGATCGTCCTCGACTCTTCAGCCAGTAGCGAAGCCAGGCCACCGGTGGCAAGGACCTTCGCCTCGACCTGGTTCTCGCGTTTGATGCGATCGACGATGCCGTCGATCATGGCGACGTGTCCATAAACCAGGCCGGACTGCACGGCGTGCACGGTGTTGCGCCCGACCGTCCCCTTCGGCCGCGCCAACTCTACCTCGTAGAGCTTGGCGGCACGCGCAAACAACGCCTGTGCCGAGATCCCGAGTCCCGGGCAGATGACTCCACCGACGTACTCGCCTTTGGCCGTAATGTAGTCGAAGTTGGTGGTGGTGCCGAAGTCGACCACGATCGTCGTCGTCTTGGTCCGCTCGTAAGCGGCGATCGCATTGACGATGCGGTCCGCCCCGACTTCCTGCGGCTTGTCGTAGAGGATCGGCATGCCGGTGCGCACCCCGGGGCCGACGACCAGGGGCACCAGGTTGTAGAGCCGGCGAAACACCTTGGCGATCACCCGCGTCATCGGAGGCACGACGCACGACAGCGCCACGCCGTCGAGCCCCTGCCCCTCCGGCCCACTCAGCAGACCGCGGATCAATACCGAGTACTCGTCGCTGGTGCGGCCCTCGGCGGTCGCGATCCGCCAGGTGTCGAGCAACCTCTGTCCTTCGTACACACCGAGCACGGTGTGGGTATTGCCTACGTCGATTGCGAGTAGCTTCATCGGTTCGTCGCGATTGGGAGATCGTCAGTAGAGTCGGGAATCGCCTCGATCTCAACGGTTTGGATTCTCGTGGGGAGATTGCCCCTCACGCCCCGACATGCACGACTTTCCACTGTCGCCTCCTACTCACTACTCGAATACCCATCGACGACTGTCACATCGCCGGCGATGACACGGTGCTCCATCCCATCGCTGCGCCGCAAACACAAGGCACCGTCCGCCGCCAGTCCGAGAACCTCGCCCTCGACGACCCCGCCGGGCTCGGCGACCCGGATCTTTCGACCGAGAAAGCCGGATCGCTGCGTCCACTCGTCGGCGATGTCGCGAAACCCGTCGCGGCGCAGTTGCTCGTAGCGCCGCTCGAGGTGGTGCAGGAGACGTCCCGCCACCCGCGCTCGATCCACCTCGCCGCCGGTCGCCATCGCGATCGAAGTCGCCTTGTCGTGGAGGTCCGGCGGAAGGTCGGAATGCTGCATGTTGACGTTCACCCCGAGCCCGAGCACGACGAAGTGCTCGCGACCGCTGGCTTCGAGCTCGGCCAAGATACCGACCACCTTGCGGCCCTCGATCAGGACGTCGTTCGGCCACTTCGGCATCGCCGGACACCACTCGCGCACGGTCTCGCTCGCAGCCAGCCCGGCGGTGAGGCTGAGCTGAGAGAACCCGTCGCCCTGCAGCTCGGTACGCAGCAAGACGGACATGTAGAGATTGCGCCCGGGGGGCGAAACCCAGGACCGCCCCATCCGACCCCGACCGCCGGTCTGCTCCTCGGCAAAGACGACGGTTCCGTCCGGCGCTCCCTGCACGCCGAGATCGCGCACGTGCGTATTGGTGGATTCGACCCGCTCCAGGCAGTCGATCCGCGAACCGATCCAGCGCGCCTCGCTATGCGCCCGGATCGCCTCCGCCGCAAGACGCTCAGCCAATGCAAAACCCCGCGCAATGGACATTGCCCGTACAGCGGGTCGCAAACGACCTCCCCCTTTGAGAAAGGGGGATTGAGGGGGATTTATCGGAAGGGATCAATTTCAAAATCCCCCCGAACCCCCCTTTTTCAAAGGGGGGGCAGTTGCTTGGCGACATTCTCACCCCTCGAGCTCCAGTCGCATGCTCAAATCGATCGCCGGCGACGAATGGCGGCCCAAGGGCCGCCCTACCCAGCTCCCCCTTTGAAAAAGGGGGATTGAGGGGGATTTGTCGGAAGGGATCAATTTCGACCCCCCCCCGACCCCCCCTTTTTCAAAGGGGGGGAATTGCTTGGCGACGTTCTCACTCCACCAGCTCCAATTTCCAACCTCCTCTCCCGTATCGCTCGCGGGAGACGTAGGGCGGCCCTTGGGCCGCCGAAGCTCGACACACGACTGCGTCCGGCGGCCCAAGGGCCGCCCTACCCAGCTCGCCCTTTGAAAAAGGGGGACTGAGGGGGATTTATCGGAAGGGGTATATTTCAAAATCCCCCCGAACCCCCCTTTTTCAAAGGGGGGGCAGTTGCTTGGCGAGATTGTCACCCCTCGAGCTCCAGTCGCATGCTCAGGTCGATCGCCGGCGACGAATGGGTCAACGCGCCGACCGAGATGATGTCGACGCCGGTATCGGCGATGGCGCGAACCGTCTCGAGGGTCACCCCGCCCGATGCCTCGACCAGCGCGCGCCCGTCGATTCGCTTCACCTCGGCGCGCAACTGCTCGACCGTCATGTTGTCCAGCAAGACCGCATCGGCTCCGGCCGCGAGCGCGTCGTCGACTTCCGCCGATGTCGTACACTCGATCTCCACCTTGAGAGAATGCGGCGCCCCCGCGCGCGCACGCTCGACCGCGGTGGCGACGCCGCCGGCCGCGGCGATGTGGTTCTCCTTGATCAAAATGCCGTCATCGAGCCCGCCGCGGTGATTGTGACAGCCGCCCATGCGCACGGCATACTTCTCGAGCACCCGGAAGCCCGGCGTCGTCTTGCGGGTGTCGACGACGCGCACCGCGGTGCCCGCCACCGCGTCGGCGAAGCTTCGCGTCGCAGTCGCCACCCCGCACAATCTCTGCAGGAAATTGAGGGCAACGCGTTCGCCTTCGAGGAGATCGGCGGCGGCGCCGCGCAACCGAACGAGGACGTCCCCGACCGCGAACCCAGCGCCGTCGTGAGTGAGCAGCTCGACCTGCGCGGCCGAGCCCAGGCACTCGAAGACGCGTGCCACGATCCGTCCGCCGGCCTGCACACCCGCCTGCTTGGCGACGATCTCCGCTCGGCCGGCTACGTCCGGGGCTACCGTCAGCCGGGTCGTCACGTCGCCGCGTCCGAGGTCCTCCTCGAGCGCCGCACGGATCAACGACTCGACAGCCGGCAGTTGGAATACGTCCATGCGCTTAGAGGAGAAGGCCCACCGAGTCGACTCCGAACCTCG
>JANQHZ010000877.1 GCA_028282445.1 Candidatus Binatia bacterium
GTATCCCGAGGCGCACCCTAGATCGCTGCAGCAGGCACTCCCCGATGGTTGGCCACGGTAACATCGCCCTTCCGCACCCCAAACGTCGCAGCGACCGTCGTGGCAAGTCTCGGCGCAGCAGAAGCCGTCGACACACATGCCGTTGTCGCCCGGATCGGGAATATCGAAGCACTCATTGTCGACCCGGCACGGGACAATCTCCACAATGCGATTCTGGCAGGTGCCTTCTCGCATCGGCAGTGCGCAACTCTCGTAGTCGGAGCATTCCTGGGCACAGCAAACCCCTTCGACGCAGTGTCCGGACAGGCATTCCGCTCCAGCGGAGCAACCCTCGCCGTTCGGTCGCAACCCAGGCGTGCTGCGATTCTCGTACAATACGATTCGCCGCGTCTCACCGAAGCTCGCGACCAGGTCGATCGCACCGTCGCCGTCGAAGTCTCCGCTGACCGCGGCCGTCGCCCTCCGCGGGGCCCCGAATACAGGTCCCGAAAAGAACGTCGCCCCTCTCGATGCGAACAGTTGGAGCGCATCGAGGTCGCGAAGCCCCACCGGTTTGACCCTCCGCGGATCGCGCAGGAACACGGCGAGGTCGTCCAAACCATCTCCCGTCCAATCACCCACTGCCTGCGTCGTCGGTGGACAGAAAGCTCCGGAGGAGAAGAACGGACACGGAAGGTCCATCCGTCTGGGTTGGCCGAAGCTGCCGTCTTGCCGCCCGTTCAGAACGAGAGTCCCACCGTTCGGTCGACATTCCGGAGCGTCGAGGAACAAGAGGTCCGGGTCGGCGTCACCGTTGACGTCGGCGATCGCCACTGACGCAGCGGCCGCTTCGATCGTGGGCGTCAACCCCTTCTCGAACGAGAGCATCGGGCCCGCCACCGGGCGACGCAACCACGCCGACACTTCTGCGGAGCGCGGCGCCACTGTGCGAATCGTGAGAAGATCGGGAGCGCCGTCGCCATTGGCATCGTAGGCAAACAGTCGCTCGATCCCCGCGCCGACCGCGATCTGCGCGGAGAATCGGAAGCGCGGCGGCAAGGACCCGTCGTTCAGCAGAAAGGTCACGGATCCCCTCTTCGAGTGAGCGAGCGCGATGTCGGTGAGATCGTCGCCGTTCCAGTCGGCCAACGCGATGGCTATCGGGTACGGTCCAAACGGGTGAAAGCGGGCGGTGAAGTTACCGTCCTGGACGCCGAACCAGAAGCCTCTCGCATCGGCGTCGACGACGGCGAACTCGACCCCCTGGCCGGGACCGCGTTCGAAGATCGACGGCGGCGAAGGGACCCGTCCGGTCGGGAATCCGCTCGGCGTTTCGAAGCCAGTCTCTCGTTCGGGCGCGGCGAACAACCACAGGACCCGACCCGCCGTCTCGTCGGTGTACATCACGTCGGCCTTGCCGTCGCCGTTGAAGTCCGCGGCAACCATGTGAGGCTTCGACGATTGGATCGGCACCCCCTGCGGCCGCGCAACCAAGTTGAGCCCGGCATCCGCCGGCCCGACCTGAAAGGCTGCGAGCACCGCCAGGAGAACGGCTCGGATAACCGCCCGGGTCGAGGGTGCGCGGGTCATATCGGCAGGCTTCCAACGGCGAGGAAGTATAGCAACGAGAATCGGGGCGCGGTGGACGGAACCGGGTGGAGACGGCGGTATCTTGGGTGCCGGGCAACTCGGGTCCGCAACATTAGAACGGCGTTTTGCATCACTGCCGCAATTTCGCCGTCCAGTCGTTTAATGAGGGCAAAGGCGAGGCTGAGGGAGGTTGGGTTGCATTGGTGGTACCGGGCGATAGCTCTCGCGCTACCACCGCCCTCAGCCTCGCCTTTGCCTCAGCCTCAGCCTTTCCCGAATCGGCTGCCTGGAAACCGTCACCCACTCCGTCCGGGACGCGAGAAGCGCTCGATCTCCCCTCCCGCATCTCCGCCAGGCATGGGTGGAATCGCATCGATGGAAATGTCATGATTCGCGACTTTCTCGGCAAACCGCCGGGCGTACTCTACCAGAGGAGCTCTCCGAACATGGCCAGCAAAGGTAACTGCAAAGCCGACAGCTGCGACAAAGAAGTTCGTGCCAAAGGCTACTGCGATCGGCACTACCGCAAGTGGCGCAAGGGCGTCATGGGCAAGCCGCGTCATCGCGCCTGCAATGAGAACGACTGCGGCAAAGCACCGCACCGGCGCGGATTGTGCGAAGAGCACTACCTGAAGCGCTACACCAAGAAGGCAGCGGAGCCGGCGGCAGAAGCGGAAGCACCGGCGGCCGAAGCAGCGGCCGAATAGGCAACGGTTACCCTAGACCACCAGCACCGGGGATCCCATGAAGCGAACTTACCAGCCAAGCAATCGGCGCCGAAAGCGGCGCCATGGGTTTCGAGCTCGTATGGCCACGCCGGGAGGCCGTCGCGCGTTAAAGCGCCGGCGCGCCAAGGGCCGCAAACGTCTCACCGTATCGATTCCGCCAAAACAGCCGTTTTGACGCAGCCGCCGCGCGACGCATCCCAGCGCTACCGGCCTCGGTTCCGGATTCGCAAGCGTCACGAGTACCTCGCGCTGCAGCGCAGTGGAAAGAGACGGCGGTCGGAGCACTTCACCGTGATCACGAGCGGTTGCCAAGGCGATTCGTCGAGGATCGGTATCACCACCAGCCGCAAGGTCGGCAATGCACCAGCGCGCAACCGCGTGCGGCGCATGGTGAGAGAGTTTTTTCGTCGTCATCGCTGCGAGATCGACCCGCCGCGCGACATCGTCGTCATCGCTCGGCCGGGAACGCAATCGGTCCCCTATCGAGAAATCGAAACCGAGCTGAAGCAAGCGCTCGGAATCCGAAGCTGAGCATGCTGACACGGAGAATCCTCGTCGCCTTGATCGGCCTCTACCGCGCGGCGATCTCGCCGATGCTTGGATCAAATTGCCGATTCCACCCGACCTGCTCGGCCTATGCTGCAGAGGCGATCGAGGAGATGGGCGCGATCCGCGGCGGCTGGATGGCGGTTCGACGAATTTCCCGCTGCCACCCCTATAACGCGGGCGGATACGATCCGGTCCGCCCGGTCGCGACCGAGGAGTAGCCACACTCAATGGAACGCAACGCTCTCCTTGCCGTCGTCATCTCGCTGTTGATCCTCGTTCTGTGGAACGAGTTCGTGGTCAAACAGTACATGCCGGTCGAGGAACCGGTGCGCGAGGCGGCTACCAGCGACGCTCCGCCCCCTGGCGCTGCCGCACCCGACGCCGCACCCGCACTGCCGGACGCACCACCGCCGCCCGGAGCACCCGCGGCTCAGATCGACCCCGCGCAACCGGCGCCCGGACAGCTGGTCGGCGACGACGTCGTGGTCGAGACCGACTTGTTCCGCGCCGTCTTCACCACCGCCGGCGCCCGACTCAAGAGCCTCCAGCTCACCGACTACCGAGAGAACACCGACGCCGGCAGTCCGCCGCAGGAGCTCGTGCACACGGCCTACGGCGCGCAGCTTCCGCTCGGTCTCCTGCTGCGCGGCAAGGGCGGCACGCTCGACGACACCAAGGTACTGTACACGGTCGATCGCGATCGTCTCTCGCTCACCGGCGAATCGAGCGGCGCCTTGACCTTCAAGGGCAACCTCGACGGCACCGAGGTCACCAAGCGCATCGAGCTCGACGGACATCGCTATCTCTGGGCGGTCGACGTTCGCGTCGCCAATCCGCCCGCCTTCGTCTCCGAGATGGCGATTACCTGGAACGCCTCTCTGGACGCCGCCGGCGGCTGGGGGCAGGGCGTACAGCCCACCGCGAATCCGCACAATGCGATCCTCGCGCTAGAGGCCGACGATCTGCAGACCATGACTCGAGACGACCTCGCAGAGGGCCGCCCCCTGGAAGGCGCCGTCGACTGGATCGGTTTCAGCGGCCAGTACTTCTTCTCCGGTTTGATTCCGGACACCGCTGACGACGAGCCGTCGACCGCCAAGGCGTGGGCCGTCAGTCGAGGCGAGAACGCCCAGGCCATGCTGCGCCTCCCTGGAGCGAAGAGCGAAGCCCGTATCACCGTCTTCACCGGACCGAAAGACATCGATCTGCTCGACCGCGCCGGTCATTCGCTGCGGCGCGCTCTCGACCTCGGCTGGTTCACCATCGTCGCCCTGCCGATGCTGCAGTTCCTGCGTTTCCTGTATCAGTTCACCGGCAACCACGGTGTCGACATCATTTTGCTCACCATTCTCATCAAGATCCTCTTCTACCCGCTCACCAAGAAGAGCTTTCAGTCGATGAAGGCGATGCAGAAGCTGCAGCCGGAAATGGAGCGCTTGCGGGAGTCCTACAAGGACAAACCCGATCAGATGAACCAGGCGGTGATGGAGCTCTACAAGAAACACAAGGTCAATCCGCTCGGCGGATGCCTACCGATGTTCTTGCAGTTGCCGGTGTTCATCGGCCTCTACAACGCCCTACTGAACGCCGTCGAGTTGCGCCACGCTCCCTTCGTCGGTTGGATCCAGGACCTCTCGGCCCCCGACCGGCTTGGTGACTTCCAGCTTCCGTTCGTCACGGGCGCGGGGATTCCGATCCTCACGCTGATCATGGGCGCCAGTATGCTCGTTCAGCAGAAGATGACTCCGACCACCACTGCCGACCCGACCCAGCAGCGCATGATGATGCTGATGCCGGTCGTCTTCACGTTCATGTTCATCAATTTCCCCGCCGGCTTGACGCTCTACTGGCTCGTCAACAACGTCCTCACCATCGGCCAGCAGTACATGATCAACCGGCAACCGGACTAACGGGGGACCGATGGAATACGCCGAAGCAGAAGGAAGCAGTATCGA
>JANQHZ010000881.1 GCA_028282445.1 Candidatus Binatia bacterium
CGCCTACCTGCGCGACATCATCGACCGGGTGAGCACCCACCCGATGAGCCGCATCGACGAGCTCACGCCGCGACGCTGGAAAGAGCTACGCCGGCAGGCCGTTGACAGTCAGGCCGCGTAGTCGTCGCCGAAAGCTCCGCCGCTGATCTTGCGGTCGACCGTGTAGACCGCCGGACGCTTAAATCTAAGAGAGGATCGGCAGCTCAGCCACATTGACCGAAATCAAGGTGGGCCCGGACCCGGACACGGTTGAGACGCGAGTGACGCAATTCGACTACGTGGACCTGATCGACATCGCGGGCGGCTACCCGGCCGTCGCATCACTCGGCCCTCAAGCCTGCTAGCGGCATCTCAGCGAGGCGATCGCGACCAAGCGCCCGGGACCTAGTGGGCCGCTGATTGCGCATTTGACTATGGGGATGACGCCGTCTTGGAGGAAGTGTTCGACCTCGCGCTATGCGCGGAGCTCAAGGGCGGGTGGCAAGAGTACGACGTGGAAACAGTGGTGAGGGCGATCAACCTCCTCCTGGCAAGATCTGATCGTGGTCTTGATTGGATGTCACGGGTGCGTGGGCTCGTAGCCGTTGTTCAGTGGGTCTTTCAGTGGGTCTTGTCGCAGCATATTTCGGAGGCTCTGCGAGTATCTCTCTCTAAGGATCTCCAGTTGTTGGGCGAGTTCCTGGAAGTCTAGAGACTGTCATCAGACAACGAGGTGACGTAGCGGGGGGTAGACGCGAATCCCGCCCCTCGCCGCAAGTCGCGTGTTTCGCCCGCAACCCGCCGAAGGTCGCATCCCACGGCTGTTCATGCTTCATTGAAGTGCAGGTTTGGTGGTTGCCGGATCGGGAATATTGAGACCGCCAGACCGAATCCGCCGAGTGGCTCATCGCCAGTGGAGATTGCGTGCAGCCTGGCACTATGAGTGCTGGCCCGTGCGTTTTACGCCTTTCGCCAAGACATGCGCGATCTCTCGTCTGCGCTGGGCACCTTCCTCCGCCAAGTGCGGGGAGTAAGCAACCCTTCTGCGGTATCCCTTTACGCTTGACTGAATAGCGGACTCATCCGCTGCGTACTCATCAAGAAGCGAAAGAAATCCATCGACATGTGACCAATGGAACCGGGCATGTGGACCTATCGACCTCCCGTGGCGATAACAAGATCGCCTGCGAGAGCTCCGTCACGACTTAAGCAAAGCACCAAGCGCAGAACGCTCAGAAGGGCCTTGCTCCGATACTGGGACCTTATGTCAATTCTCCAGCTTATACGGACTATCCGCTGAGCGAAGAGCGCATCGGCCAGATTCTGTCCGCTATCGAGCCACGCGAAGATGCTGGTGAACCAGGCGCCGCCGGCAGTTGAGCGTCCCGGGCGCGGCCGGTCCACCAGGCATCTTCGCAGGACCTCGCGGGGCACACATGCGCTAGTTTCGCATTCCCATGAGAAGCTGGCTCGTATCGACCGTAAACCCAACCAATCCGCGGACTTCGGTCTCGTCGATTAACTCACTCCGGTTGGCGACCGTAACGGAGATAGGAATCTCGAGCCAGGATAATGCCGCGAGCTGTGCAGGTGGGGTGATCACGATCTTGGCCTGGGCCTTATATTGCGGCCCCATATTCGTCATCCACTTGCCTTCCGCTGCTAGGCTGAAGCGCATCGGTCGTGACCCCGCTAGGCTCGTATCGGCAGAGGGCTGAAAGGCCAACTCAAGGGCTAATCGGCCACCGGTTCTGTCATCCGTGGCGGTATCCTGAAAGTCGACCGATGCATTTCCCAAGAGCTTGACGCGATCGAGATCGGTATCGGCGTCCGGTCCAGATTCAGTAAAGCCGAACAACGAGGCGAGGCCCGCGTTCAGGATGATCTCACCGCTATATTCGTCGGTTCCCTTGTCTCGTTGCTTGGATTGAAAGTTCAATGCCAGTTGCGGGGAGTTGTTCAACTCTGCGATGGCTGATTGCAGGGCGGAGTCGATGGCGAGGAAGGCCTCTGCACCCTCGGGGGAGACGGCCGCGCCCCCGGCGTCGCTTTCAATCTGTGCCGCCTCATCCCCTAGCGAATTGTACAACTGCATGAAGGCGTCGTCGTCGGTGAGTACATTGTCGAAGGCATCGAGCTCGGTGAACTCGATGCCAGGGTTCTGGGCTCGTAGGTCTCTGAGCTCTGCGTCGACGAGATCCTTCCATACCGATTGGGCGGTGCCGAGTTTCTTGGACTGATACCGGCTGTACAGATGGTCGCGAATGACATCTTGTGCATTTACAAAGTCGTCGGCGGCGTCGTGCAGCTTCTCGATAACGGTATCGAATCGTGCGTCGCAGGCGTCTCGTTGCCAAGGTAGCGTGAATTTGGCGCCGATCAGGACCGGGTCATCTGAGTCGGAGTCGCCCATGTTGTCGCCGTCATCGGGCTCCGGCGCGTCGTTATCAAGGCCCAGTGTGAACGACAGTGCTCGGGCCCAGCGGCTATAGCCTTGGCAATAGCGTGCGGGGTCGAGAGGGTTCTTGCCAACGAAGGCAGAGTAAAGCGCGTATGAGCTTACTGTCGATGTAAACGAATCGGTATCGTCATTGCCATTTGACTTGGACGACTGAGTTAGGCCCGCGAGGTTCATCGCTAGCGATACGAAGTCGGTGGCTGAGCTCGTATCGAGCAGCGAGGTCGAGTTTGTGCTCATTGAGGGAGACTCGATTTGGTTGTTTGTGGAACGACTCGAAGCCCGCACCTTGGCTTCATTCGCAACGCCGCGCGCAACGATGCGATGGACCCACTCGCTAAAGTTGGCTGGTGGTGCCGCTGCTTGGGCATGGACGGTAGCTGATCCAGCGATCGAGGCCACTACGGCGATTGCAATTACGTCAATTCTCATGTCGTTGGCCTCACGCGGTCTTTATGCGCACATCGTCAAAGAGCCAGTCCGACGTCTTGAGTTTAGTGTACGTGCAGTACCGGATCACCTGGACTTCATTGTTGCCCTTGTCGAACTTGACCAGCCGCAGCTTGTACTTTTTTGCCGTCGGAAAGATGAATCCGAAGGCGTGCTTGTACTCCATTCCTGCCTTGGCTCCATCGCCGGCCTTTGGCCATTTTCGAGCCCAGCTCGTTCCGGTCCCACTCGATTCGAGCAGTTTCTTCGTCGGCATGATTTGAGTGATCGTGAAGGCTGCTTTAGCACCGGATGCGAGTTCAACTTCGTACGAAATGTACTCGCCGTTTGATAAGTTGACTCCGAAGACGCGTTTGCCCTTGTTCTTCTTGCAGGTTTTGCCCATGTCACTCCTCCCTTAAGTCGAACAATACTTGGAGGTCTGGAATTGCGCGGTCAATTGAGGATTTCCCGTAGGTCGCGCCTCTGGAGCCGAATAGTTTGGAGAGAGACGTCTGCACGGAAGCCGGGATTGGCCGGGCCCGTCGCAACCAGCAGGGGCCGGCCAATGCCCTGACACGCGGCGACCGGAGCACGCGGAAGGGGTGGCCGGCTCGAACCAGCCGCTGCCGGGCACTGGATCTTCGCGCCCGCCGCCGCGCGCCGATGGCGCCTACGTGCGGCCGCGCCACTATGCGTGGGCGGATCTGTTGCGCCGAACCTTTGCGGTCGACGTGCTCGACTGCCCCGAGTGCGGGGGCAGGTTGCGGTTGCTGGCGACGATCACCTAGCCTGCGGTGATCGAGCGGATTCTGGCCCACCTCGGTCTTCCCACGGATCCGGTCACCCCCGAACCGGCGCACGCCAGGGTTGCCACGGTCCGACCCTGTCGATTCAATTCCTGTCGATTCGCTGGCATCTCTCGCCGAAGCACCGGCTCGTCCACATCATGCGAAAGCCGGAGCGACAGGATATCCGCCGCCGATTGACGAAATGCCACGATGGTGCCATTTTGACACCATGGCGAAGACGGTCAAGATCGATGACGAGCTCATGGAGGAGATCGGGCGCGAGGCCGACGTCATGAGCCGGTCGCTGGCCGGGCAAGTGCGCCACTGGCTGCGTATCGGGATGAGCATCGAACGTTCGCGATTCTTCGACCAATCGCATGTGGTCGCCGCGCTCGAAGGCCGGATTGGTCCCGATGCGCTCACTGGCGAAGAACAGGAAGCCTACATCGACGGACTGTTTCGTCAGACACGCTCGGGCACACCAGAGCAGGACCGGTTTTTCAGCCAGCGCCGCAGCGGTGGCCTCGGCGTCGGCATACGCAAGGGCAAGTTGGTCGAAGAGGACGACGCGACCGCTTGATGGCGTCGGTCGCTCCCCGCCCCATCCTGTTCGTCATTGCCGGCCCGAACGGCGCGGGCAAATCTACTTTTTACGATACTGTGATGGCCGGCCGCGTGCGCGCGCCCTTCGTCAATGCCGACATCATCCAGCGCGACGAGCTTGGCGACCCATCCCCCGAAGCGTCGTACCGCGCTGCCGAAATTGCCGCGAAACGCCGCGGGGAACACTTGGAGAACGGGCGCTCTCTGGTCGTCGAAACGGTTTTTTCCCATCCGTCGAAAGTAGATCTCATCCACGATGCCCGCGCCCGGGGATTTCGGATCATCGTCTTTCATCTCAACGTCGGCACGGCGGACATTGCGGTCGCCCGCGTCAAGGCGCGCAAGGCCGAGGGCGGACATGACGTGCCCGAGGACAAGATCCGTCTGCGCTACGATCGCAACCGGGCGCTCATCCGTGAGGCGGCAATGATTGCCGATCGTGCGCAAATCTTCGATGCCTCGGCGCTCAACGAGCGGCCGCGTGCGCTGATGGAACTGTCCAACGGGCGGGTTGTGGCGCGGGCGAAAACACTGCCTAGATGGTGCGAAGAGCTTTACGGCGATCTTGAGTGAGCCATAGCCGTCCCACTCCCACTCGATCGTCCCGTGAGGCGCGGTCGTCCGGGCTCAGACGAAGAACGGACCCGTCACTTCGTAGGTGACGCCTCCGGTCGACGCGATGGCTGTGCCGCGCTGCGAGCTGAAGTACAAACGCGTTCCGGACGGGTCGAAGGCAGGACCGGTAACTTCCGACCCCTCGTGTCCAGCGATCTGCACGAGCGGGACGATCTCCCCGGTTGGTGCAAACGCGACGATCTGCATGTCGCCGCCGTCTTCGGCCACGAGAACGTCGCCCTGCGCCGAAACGGTTACGTTGTCGACGCCGGTGAGGATCGGGTTCTCGGACGTATCGTCGTCGTAGAGGATCGACATGCGATCCATCTCGATGTCGTAGACCCAGACACGGTTGTCGAACTTGGTCGTAAAGTACACGACGCCGTCGGCGTACCAGATACCTTCACCGCCCAGAAAAGGCGTACTCTCCTCCACCTGACGACGGGTCGGGACACCGTCCTGCACCGTCGGGTCGGGAACTCGCAGCCACCCGACCGGACCTTCGAGCTCGCCGAAGACGCGCGCGACCTCGAGCACTCCGTTTTCGAGATCGAGCGGCTCGTCCGATGCGCGATCGCCGGCGTCGTCGGGCACATAGCGGTAGAGTCTGCCGTCGACCTGGTCCTCGGTCAGATAGAGGTGGTCGTTGACCGGATCGACGGCAACCGCCTCGTGGTTAAAGACCCCCAGCGCCGGACGCACGACCGCGGCCTCGACGCCGAACGGATCGCATTCCCAGACCATGCCCGCGGGAACCTCCTCGCACGACAACCAGGTTGCCCACGGCGTCGGACCTCCTGCGCAGTTGCGGTTCGTGCCCTGCAGAATCGAATAGGCGTCGACCAGGTTCCCGTCGCGGTCGAAGCGCAGCGAGCCGACACCCCCGGTGCCCGCGCCCAACTCGCTGTTGGAGACGTAGATCCATCCACCGTCCTCAGTCTCGAAGGTCGCGCCGCCGTCGGGCCACGCGTGCCAGACGTACGAACTCGATGCGATCGGAGCCTCGCCGGTGCGAGCGACGACGCGACCGGTAAATCCCGCCGGCAAACGCAAACCGTTTTCGTCCGGGGCTCCCAAGGGGCCGATGTTCGCGATATTGCTCACGTTGCGATCGGGTCCGTCCCCACCGCAGCCGTAGAGCGCTCTTCCGGTCGCGCACAATCCAAGGCCGAGAAATCCCCTGCGTAAGACCTCCCGTCTGGACAGGTCATCCCGTCGAACCTTGTGCGCTGGCGAAGTCGGCATGGGGCTCACCTCCGCCTGGAAAGTTATTGGGCGGCCACCTGCGTGGCAAGCGGCCGCTCGGCGCGC
>JANQHZ010000885.1 GCA_028282445.1 Candidatus Binatia bacterium
AAGATATTCCTCGGTTGTAGCGACAACACCAGCGAGCTCGAGTGCCTTTCGTTCAACGGCACCTTCTTGGAGGACGCCGTCTGTCTGGGCGGTAACTTCACGGCTACGGTCAACAGTCCTGCCGACGAGATCTACTTTCCTGCATGCGCGACGTTTACGGCCACGGCGACGGCAACCCCGACCGCGACCGCAACCCCGACCGCGACCGCGACTGCCACCGACACTGCAACCGCGACCGCGACCGCGACCGAAACCCCGATCGCGACTTCGACCGAGACACCGATTCCGGACGGCGGCTCCTGCATCGATCCGGACGACTGTATGTCCGGCAATTGCGTCGATGACGTCTGCTGTGACACCGCCTGCAGCGGTGAGATGGAAGCCTGCAACCTCGAGGGACAGGTGGGAATCTGCACCGCGGTCGCGGCACCGGCGCCGGCGGCATCGCAGGGCATGCTCGGCGTCGCCCTGGCCGTCCTGTTGGCGATCGGCGGATTGGCGCTCGGATTGAGGCGCCTCGGCCGAGCCTGATCGACCGGGCCTGGGTTAGGCAATCAAAGGCGGGGGAGAACCTTCGACTCGAAGAGTCGGAGGCTCTCCCAGCCGATTTCCGGCGGTAGCCCCCCCATCAAGGGGTGGAGAGTCAGGCCGCCGTCGCGCTTGGCGACCTCGACGCATTGGTCGGGCGTCACCACCAGGTAGCCGCCGCTCGCTTTGAGCTGTTCCGGGGTCTTGGCGTCGACTCGCACCGTCGAGCGCTGGCCCTTGCTCTGCCACGACGCGTAGGTCGTCGCCTCGTGCAGCGCGTACGGCATGATGCGCTCCCAGTCGCGCTCGGGGTCCTCGGATACGTGAATGAAGCCGGGCCCGCGCGGTAGCACGACCGGACCTGGCTGGATCCCGCGCTTCTCGCATTCGCTCAGGTAGAGCGCGGCGATCTCCTCGTCGTCGATCGCGGGGAAGAATCCCAGTCCCAGCCTGGCGGCGCGGCGCGCCGCGTTCTTGGTGGAGCCGCCGACGAAGACCATCGGAGGCGCCGGAGGTTTGGGCGTCACGCGGATCGTCCGCCCGCGCCACTCGAACGGCTCGCCGCTCCACGCCTTCAGCATCACGGTGACGTACTCTTCGAGCGTTCGTCCCCGCACCGAGCGGTCGACGGCGGCCATCTCGAACTCCTGCTCGCGATAGCCGAGTCCGGCTACGACCATCAGCCGACCGTTGCTGAGCAGTTGCACGGCTGCGCACTGTTCGGCGAAGCGAATCGGATCGTGGAGCGGTACCAGGGCGGCGACGATGCTGATTCCGCACCGCCTCGTGCGAGCCGCGACGGCCGCTGCGACGGTCAGCGGGGCGGACATAAATCCGTCGTCGATCCCGTGGTGCTCGCACAGGGTGACTGAGCGGATTCCGCGCTCGTCGCCCCACGCGGCTTGGTCGAGGCAAGCCTGATAGCGATCGGCGTGGGTGCCCGGGGCGAACCCGGGAAAACGGAGGTCGTAGCGTAGGGATACGTTCAACATGGTCGGCCTGGGAACATAGTCCGCCACGGCGCGGGCCGCCAATCCCCGTTTGCAGCCAAATACCGTCCACCTGGAAGGGCGTGTCGAAGAACGAACCGGCCTTCCTCGAGGCTGAGGCGGAGGCGAGGCTAAGGCTGAGTATGGTAGGAATGCTTCGGGTGCGATAGTCGTCGCGCTTCGCGCGACCACCACCCTCAGCCTCGCCTGAGCCTCAGCCTTTGCCTCGATGGGCCCTCTATTGAAACCGGTCGGGTCGTTTGCCATTAGAGCGCATGGCAAATTTTCACGACCTGAAGGCAACGACGATCGATGGTGACGAGAAGGCGCTGGGGGACTTTGCGGGGAAGACTCTG
>JANQHZ010000909.1 GCA_028282445.1 Candidatus Binatia bacterium
CGGATGGACACCGTGGTGCCGGTGTTGCCGCCGGCGTTGTTGCGGATGTTGAGGTTGGGCACGAAGGTGCGGATATCGTTGACGTTGGCGAAGCCGATCTGGTCGAGTTGCTCGCCGGTGATGGCGCTGACCGATAAGGGGGTGTCCTGGATCGACTCGGCCCGCTTCTGCGCGGTGACGACGATCTCCTCGACCGACGAGGTGGCCCGACGCGGTTCCTCGGCTTCGGTTTGCGCCCGCGCAACCATGACGTCCGCAATCAGCAGCGCGACCGCTGCCCCCCATGCGAGCGCCAACCACAGGAACGACCTTCGAATGTCGTCCATCACCACACCTCCCCCACCACCACTGTTACGGTAGCGTTAAGAAACGACGTTCTTTTTGGGGGATATCAGTGTCCGTGCGGCTCAGTCAAGCGAAAAAAGCACGGTGGTGTATTGGGTTAGGCTGCGCACTTCATGTGGCTTCGTGGGGCGGTACCGATGTCCGCGCATTCGCCTTGCTGAACCAGCGCGGAAATTGTGCTTATGCGCTCTGTCGTTCGCTGGCCAGCTTCGCGAGATCGCGGGCGACGATATAGCCGAAGGTCATGGCGGGACCGATCGTGCCGCCGGCTCCTGGGTAGGTTCGCCCCATCACCGAAGCCGAGCAGTTGCCGATTGCGTAGAGGCCGGGGATGGCGTCGCCCGATTCTTTGAGGACGCGGGCGGCCGCGTCGGTGCGCAAGCCTCCTTTGGTCCCGAGGTCTCCGGCGTACACGACGATCCCGTAGAACGGGGCAGTTTCGATCGGCGCCAGGCAGGCGTTCGGCTTGACGTTGGCGTCGCCGTAATACTGGTCGAAAACGCTCTCGCCGCGGTGAAAGTCGGGGTCGACGCCGGTCTTCGCGTACTCGTTCATGGTGGCGACGGTTTTCTCGAGATTGTCGGCATCGACGCCGAGCTGAGCGGCGAGCTCGCGCAGAGTGTTGGCCTTCTTCAGATACTTGGTTTCGGTGAGGTGTTTGGGCAGGAAGGTGTCGGGCTGCTGGGCGCCCGGGAGCATCGGCCCGCATGGGTATTTCTTGCGGTAGGTCGCGTCGAAGACCATGTAGCAGGGCACGCTCGGCGAATCCTCCGAGTGGTTTTCGTACATCGCCTTGCAGATGTCGTTGTAGGGCATCGCTTCGTTCATGAAACGCTCGCCCTTTTTGTTGACGAAGACGGAACCGGGCAATCCCTTTTCCACCACCAGCATGCGGGCGCGATCTTCGCCGGGCACGACGGTCGTGGGGCCCCACCAGGCGTCGTCCATCAAGTCGACCGCCGCGCCGAGCTCGATGCCCATGTTGATGACGTCTCCGGTGTTACCGGGGTTGGCCACGGTCCAATCGGCTTCGGTCGGATTGGGAAGATACTTCTTGCGCATCTCGGGGCTGCTCTCGAAGCCACCGGCGGCGAGGACGACGCCGCGCTCGCCGCGAATGCGGACCGGCTTGCCGTCGCGCTCGGCGACGATGCCGACGACCGCGTCGTTTTCCACGACGAACTCTTTTGCGGCGGTGTTCAGCCACAGCGGAACGTTGCGGTCCATCAACGAGCGGCGCAGCATGGCGGCGAGCGCGTTGCCGAGCGAGAGCGTGCGGTCGCGCGTCGTCCGCATGCGCCAGCCGATGTCGAGCCAGTAGCGCAACATCATCTTGACGGTCATGCCGATCCATCCGGGAGCGCCGGTGAGGATCGTCCGCGCCTCGGTTGCGGTCATCGACATACGATTGAGCACCAACTCCTGCGGCGCCGGTGGGCGCAGGCGTTCGAACTCGTCCTCCAGCAGCTTGGCGTCGAAGTGGTCGGCTTCGCAGGCGCGTCCGCCGGGCTTGCCGCCCGGCGATTCGGGATAGTAGTCGGCGTACTTCGGCATGCAGATGAGCTCGAGGCGTGTCTTCTCCTCCATGTATCGGATCATCTCGGGGGAGACGTCGACGTAGGTCTCGATCTTTTCGTCGGGTACGTCGCCGCGCGTGATGTGCTTGAGGTAGGTCAGAGCCTCTTCACGCGAATCGTCGACGCCGTTGTCGGCCATCAGGTGGTTGTTGGGAATCCACACCGAGCCCCCGGACATTGCCGACGAGCCGCCGTACATGTCCGTCTTCTCGATCAACAGGGCGCTGAGGCCGTTGTCGTGAGCGCAGATGCCGGTCGTCATCGCGCCGGCGCCGGTGCCGACGATGAGGACGTCGACGCTGTGATCCCAGCCGGTGGAATCAGCCATAAGTCACCGAACCTTCCTTACTACTGAGAAATTGGAAAACGGCCCGATAGGTGGAGCATCGCGAGCCGTCAACTATCGGAGAAACCATGCCAAACGCTCGTTTGTCAAGGGTCCGCTGGCGGGTGTAGCTTGGTTGCGATGGCGGCGAAGGCGCTCGACGGACTGCGGGTTCTCGACTTGGCAGGTGAGACCGGTGCGTACTGCGGCAAATTGCTCGCCGACCTCGGCGCGGAAGTGCTCAAGATCGAGCCGCCCGGAGGCGACCCGTGTCGCGCGCGGCCGCCGTTGTGGGATGGCGCGACGGTCGGTTTGCCGTTTCTGTACTGGAACACCAGCAAACGGAGCCTGGTTCTCGATCTCGAAGATGCGGCCGACCGCGCGCGTCTGCTGGAGATGGCGGCGGTCGCCGACCTGGTGATCGAGAGCTTTCGTCCCGGGGAGCTCGCTGCGCTGGACCTCGGCTATGCGAGCCTGCGGTCGGTGAATCCTCGTATCGTGCTGACCTCGATCACTGGGTTTGGGCAGAGCGGTCCGTACCGCGACTACCGTTCTTCCGACCTGGTCGCGAATGCGATGGGCGGCGCTGTGTACGTGACCGGTGAAGTCGACGATCCTCCGGTCAACCTCGCCGGCTCTCATTCGTATGTCATGGCTTCGACCTGTGCGGCTGCGAGCTCGCTGATCGCCCTACGTCACGTCGAGCGCGGCGGTCGCGGCCAGCATGTCGACATCTCCGCGCAGGAGGTGATCGCCTCGGTATGTCACATCAGCGGCACCGGTAAATGGCGTGACGACGGGATCGTTCCCCGGCGCATGGGCAGCGCTCTGTTCGCTTCGATTCCTTCGGGGGCCTACGCGTGCAGCGACGGGCTGGTCTACCTGATGGTCAATCGCCCGGGGCATTGGCAAGAGCTGGCGCGTTGGATTGCACAGGAGACCGGCGAGCGCGCGGTGCTCGATCCGCTCTTCGACGGACCGTCGGCGCGGCGCTTGGAGCATCGCGAGCTGATCGACCACTTCATCGGCGAGTTGACCCGGCGATACACGGTTCGCGACCTGTTTCACGAAGGTCAGCGCCGTCACTTGTCCTTCACCCCGGTCAACCGGATTCTCGACGTCGTGCGCGACGAGCACCTGGCCGCGCGCGGGTTCTTCCTGGATCTAGCCGGAGCGAACGGTGCAAGGCTAGGGCATCCGGCGGTCCCGTACCGATCGGCCGAGTCGCCACCGCGGGTATGCTGGGCGCCCGCTCTCGGCGAGGGCGGGGCCGAGCTCGAGAAGGATTGGCTGTCCCGACCGCAGGGCGGGCGAGCAGCCTCGTCGGAACCGCTCGCGCAACCGTTGTCCGACCTGCGCGTCGTCGAGTTTACCGCCGGCATGGCAGGGCCGTGGATCGGCCGTTTCATGGCCTATCACGGTGCGGACGTGATCAAAGTCGAGTCGGTGGCGCGTCCGGATGTGACTCGCCAGTACATCGATCCAAAGAACCCGGAAGGCGGTGTGCGCTCGCAGTTGTCGCCTTGGCTGACGGATTGGAACGCCGGCAAGCGGTGCGTCGCTCTCGATCTCACCGACCGCGAGGCCGTCGAGCTGGCGGTGCGCTTGGTCGCCGAGGCCGACGTCGTGATCGAGAACTACGCGACCGGTGTGGTCGACAAGCTCGGACTATCTTGGGACGTGCTGCGCGAGGCCAACCCGGAGCTGGTGACGTTGTCGACGAGCGGGTTCGGCGACAGCGGTCCGTACAGCCGATACATCAGCTGGGGGCCGAATATCGAGGCGAGCTCGGGCTTGAGCTCGCTGTCTGGATTCCCCGGGCGTGCCTGCACGATGACGCAGTATGCCTATCCGGATTCCTTGAGTGCCCTCCACGGTCTCGTCGCCGTCCTCGCCGGATTGCGCCACCGAAGTCACACCGGCCGCGGCCAGTACATCAACCTGTCCCAGCTCGAGGCGACCGTCGCGGTGATTGGAGACATTGTCATGGAAGCGTTGGCGAACGGTCGTGAGCCGGTGACGATACCCAATGGCTCCCCGGTCGCTGCTCCGCACGGGTGCTATCGTTGTGCCGGCGACGACCGCTGGCTCGCCGTCGCGGTGTTCGGCGACGAAGACTGGCAAGCGTTGTGCGGGGTCGTCGATCCAAGCCTCGCGCACGACCGGCGTTTTGGCGATCGCGCCGGACGGCTGCACCATCGAGCCGAGCTCGATGCTCGGGTGGAAGGGTGGACCGAGCAACACGAGGCCTACCGGGCGATGCACCTGTTGCAGGATGCGGGCGTT
>JANQHZ010000940.1 GCA_028282445.1 Candidatus Binatia bacterium
TGCTTTGATCGCGCTTCGATCCGCGCTAGCGTCGGCGCCATGGCGGATACGATATTCTCCAAGATCATCGCCGGCGAAGCTCCGTGTCATCGTGTCTTCGAAGACGACGCTGTGCTCGCCTTTCTCGATATATTCCCGATCAGTCGCGGCCACACGCTGGTGATCCCCAAGGAGCCTGCGGAACGATTGCACGAGCTATCCGACGCTTCGTCGGAAGCGATCGGCCGGGCGCTGCCGCGGATCTGCCGGGCGGTGCTCGGCGCGACCGGCGCGGTCGACTACAACATTCTGCAAAACAACGGCGCCGCCGCGCATCAGGCGGTCATGCATGTCCATTTCCACATCATCCCCAAGTACGAAGACGGCAGCGGGCTCGGAGTCGGTTGGAAACCGATCCAAACCGACGACTACGATGCCGCCGGCCTCGCGCGCGAGATCGCCGGCGAGCTCGGGTGAGTCGAGTATCGCCGCTCGAGGCCGGGGCGCTTCGTGACGGCTGACGAAGCAGCCTCGCCAGTCGGCCTCCAACGCGTCACCAAGCTGCTCGCCAAGCGAGGTGTGTGTAGTCGTCGGGAAGCCGAGAGGCTGATTGACGCGGGAGAGGTCCTGGTCGAGGGGCGCGTCGTCGAGCGCGGCGCCAAGGTGCATCCCGATGCGCTGATCGAGGTGACGACGGCGGGGCAGCGCAGCCTTGCCTCGGCCGTGACCGTGGCCCTTCACAAACCGGTAGGGATCGTCTCGTCGCTGCCCGAAGACGGGCAGCGTGAGGCGCGTTCGCTCATCAAGGCGACGACGCTGCACGGCGACTGCGATTCGAGCAGCTTGCGACGGGTGCTGTCGGCGGCCGACAATCTTGCGGTCGCCGGTCGGCTCGATCGCGCCAGCCGTGGGCTCTTGATTCTCACCAGCGACGGCGTCGTGGCGCGGGCGCTGATCGGAAGCCACACGATCTCCAAGTCCTACGTGGTGACGGTCGACGGTGATGTCGCCGAGGGCCAGCTCGCGCGGCTCAATCGATCGATGTCCCTGGACGATCGCCGGCTTCTGCCGATGGTGGTCCGGCGCGCCGGCCGCGGGCGCCTTCGCTTCGAGCTCGTCGAAGGGATGAAGCACCAGATCCGGCGCTGTTGCGGGAAAGTCGGTCTCGAAGTCGTGGACTTGTTTCGCGACGCGGTGGGGCCGGTGCGGCTCGGCGAACTGCCGGAGGGCCGCTGGCGGCCGCTCGGCGACGGTGAGCTCGCCGCCCTGCGCGCGGCGGCGCAGCGCGGGCGCGGTGCCTCGGAAAGCGGCGATCGCTCGTGATCACCGGGTGGGGTGCTTGAAGCATCGTCCCCGAGGGTCAAGATTGAAGGTTATGAGCGAACCTACATTTGCTGGAAGCGACTACTACGAAATCGACGAGCTGCTCTCGGAAGAGGAGAGGCTCAGCCGGGATACTGCCAGGAGCTTCGTCGAGAACGAGTATCTACCGGTAGTGACCGAGCACTTTCGCCGGGGGACGTTTCCGGTAGAGCTGTCCAAGAAGGTGGGCGAGCTCGGGTTTTTCGGCTCCAACCTACCCACCGAATACGGCTGCGCGGGGCTCAACAACGTCGCCTACGGCCTGATCAACCAGGAGCTCGAGCGGGGCGACTCGGGTCTGCGTTCGTTCGTCAGCGTGCAGTCCGGTCTCGTGATGTACCCGATCTTCGCGTACGGATCGGAGGAGCAGAAGCGCAAGTGGTTGCCCGCGATGGCGGCCGGCGACGCGCTCGGTTGCTTCGGGCTTACCGAGCCCGATTTTGGATCCAACCCGAACGGCATGCTGACGCGTGCCGAGCCGGTCGCCGGCGGCTTCAAGCTCAACGGTACCAAGCGGTGGATCACCAACGGCGACGTCGCCGACGTCGCCCTCGTTTGGGCAAAGGTTCCGACCGGCGACAAGACCGAGACGCGCGGCTTTCTCGTCGAGCGAGGCACACCGGGGTTTTCGACCCGCGAGATGGAAGGGAAGTTCAGCCTGCGCGCGTCCATCACCTCCGAGCTGTTCATGGAGGACTGTACGGTTCCCGAGGATGCCATGCTGCCCGGTGTGGCCACCATGCGAGGGCCTCTGTCCTGCCTGACCCAGGCGCGCTACGGCATCTCGTGGGGCGCTCTCGGTGCCGCCCAGGCTTGCTACGACTGCGCCCTCGACTACGCCCGCGAGCGGGTGATGTTCTCCAAACCGATCGCCGGCTACCAGTTGGTGCAGGCGAAGCTGGTGCGGATGATCACCGAGATCACCAAAGGGCAGTTGCTATGTCTCCGCCTCGGACGCCTCAAAGACAGCGGCAAGATGCGTCCCGAGCAGGTCAGCATGGCCAAGATGAACAACGTCTCCAACGCCCTCGAGATCGCGCGGATGGCGCGCGACATCCTCGGCGCGAACGGCATCATCGACGAGTACCCCGTCATCCGCCACATGCTCAATCTCGAGACGGTCAATACCTACGAAGGCACCGAAGACGTGCACCGCCTGATCATCGGCAAGGACATTACAGGGTGGGATGCGTTCGGCAGCTGACCGTAGAGCGCCGTTCGGCGATGAGAGTTGTGCCGCCGTTCACGTCGGGGGATCGATACGTTCATAGATTCGGAAACCGACCCGCCCCCTGGCGAACGACGATTGGTACTGCGGCGTGAGCCATGTGTACAGAGCATCGGTAAGGAAGCGCGATTCGATGACTTTGGCGAGCCGATAGCCGGCTTCGCCGCGGTCGATCTTGCGGACGAACTCCCCGGTACGTCGGGTCCTGCGGATCGTACGCTGGTACACCGGGCCGGATAGTACCAGGTAGCTGGGCGGGTCCAGGCTTACGAGCTTCTCCTTCAGCTCGAGGGGCACGATCCTCAGCCCGGATCGTGCCTGGAAGCCGCCCAGCGCCTCGAATCTCGTCCAGCTTTGCGAAACTCCAACGGTGACCTTTTGGTCGGTCGGGCGAAGCTCGACCGGCTCGGGTCTTTGCGCGCTTCGGTGCTCGATCCAGTCCAATGTCGCTTCCCGGTCGTCGACTCGGAGGTTGTCGACCATCGACCCGCTCAGGGCGAGGCTGTAGGCGATCGCCGTCGCGATGAGAAGGTAGCCAACCCGGCGTTTCCCGAGGGGAATGTCGACTTGCGGAACGAGCGAAGCAGCGAGGACGGCCAAGGCGGGTCCGGCCGGCAAGAAGTAGCGAGGAAACACGTTGACGACGTCGGCGTAGAGCTCCACCAACGGCGCGATCGCAACCATCGGTATGAGCGCGCGAAGGTCCCTTCGCCGGATTGCTACAAGCAGGGCGACGATCGCCAAGAGATAAATGCCCCATCCCGACACCATGGGGATGGTCGCCGCGATGTCCCTGACTCCTCGTATCTCCAGGAGAGCCGATTCGGGCGGAAGGTATCCCAGGTTGAAGAACCCCGCGTGCATCGCTTGACTGAGCTGGACGTTCCGCCACCAGGTGATCGGG
>JANQHZ010000952.1 GCA_028282445.1 Candidatus Binatia bacterium
GTGCCGATGAGGATCTCGAGCGCCGCGGTTCTGCCGCCCGACTTCTTCTTCAGCAGGGTCTGGGTGATGACGGCCTGGATCGATTCGGAAAACATGATGCGGACCTGTTCCTGCTGGGCCGGCGGAAACACGTCGATGATACGGTCGACGGTTTTTGGAGCGCTCGAGGTGTGGAGTGTGCCGAACACCAGGTGACCGGTTTCGGCGGCGGTGAGGGCGAGCGAGATGGTCTCGAGGTCGCGCATCTCGCCGACCAGGATGACGTCGGGGTCCTCGCGCAGCGCGCCGCGCAGGGCGTTGCCGAACGACCCGGTGTGAACGCCCACCTCACGTTGGTTGATCAGGCACTTCTTGGACTTGTGCACGAATTCGATCGGATCCTCGATGGTGAGGATGTGGCCTTCCTCTTTTTCGTTCACGTAGTCGATCATCGCGGCCAGAGTTGTCGACTTACCGGAGCCGGTCGGCCCGGTGACCAACACCAGGCCCTTTTCGCGGTCGCAGATGTCCTTGAGGATCTTCGGCAGTCCGAGCTCTTCGACCGTCATGACCTTGGTCGGAATCAAGCGAAAGACCGCGCCTTCGCCACGTCTGCCGCGGAAGACGTTGACACGGAAACGGGCGAGGTCGCCGAGCTCGAAGGAGAAATCGAGGTCGTTGGTCTCCTGGAAAACCTTGCGCTGGCCGTCGGACATGATGTCGAAGACCATGTCGTGGACCTCTTCCGCGGTGAGCGGATCGTGGTCCAGCTTCTTCATGTCGCCGTGGATACGGACGCGGGGCGGCTCTCCTGAGCTCAGGTGGGCATCGGAGGCTCCGCTCTTGTGGGCGAAAGTCAGCAGCTCGGTGATATCCATGAAATCCCTCCAGCGCAGCCAATCTAGCAAGCCGCAAGCCAAGTGTGAAAACAAATCGCTTTTATGGGCCGAGCCGTCGCGATGTGCGATCTGGTGTGCCGTTGCGGAGCGGAAAGGTGACAAAAAGTGACGATTTTGCCGGGGTTCCCAGGAGGTCGCCACCGAGCGTCAGGCGACCACCAGGCTCCGCTGCATGAAATCGTACAGCACGTTCGCCAGTCCGTGGTAGGCGGCGGGGAGGGCGATACCGTCACTGCGTTCTCGTAGCCACCCCGCGAAGAGTCCGAAGAACGCAACCCTCATTCGGGTCAGATCGCCGTAGATGACGTGGCACAGACCGAACAGAACGGCGGCGGCGAGCAGGCCCCAACCGATGCGCGCGCCCCAGAGCTCATAGGGAGTACCGAAGCTGCGGTTGAGCTCGGTCTGCAGGTATCCGCGGAAGAAGACCTCTTCGGAAAGGCCGATCACGAGGAAGTGCGTCACGATCAAGCTGCCGATCTGCGGGTGGAGAGTCGGCTCGAAGCGGGCGTCGAACATCACATGAGCGAAACCGTAGTGGAGCAGGGCGTAGCCGCCGAATACTCCGACCAGTAGGGCGACGTGGAGCTGCCAGGGGCCGAGGCGGCCTAGCTGTAGACCGTATTCTTCGTACGAGCGTCCGGTGACGGTCAGCCACAACACCGGCGTCACCAACCAGAGGGTGGGAATGCCGAGTCCGACGGCGAGCGCCAGGGTCACCGGCAACAGGACCAGCGCCTCGATGGTTCGCGAATCGATTCCGCCGGTTACCGACATCCGACAACGCTACGCGGATACGCGGGCGGCGAGTATTGCTTCGAAATCGCCGGCGCGTCGTTCGACCATTGGCTGCGCAGGGTTCAAGAGCCGGCGACCGTCATCTTGGCGATCTTGACGGTCGGCGCGCATACGCTGCGGCGCATCTCGAGATCGGAGCCGACCGCTTCGATGTCGCGCAGCATGTCGAGGAGATTGCCGGCGATGGTGATCTCACTGACCGGATAGGCCAACTCTCCGTTCTCGATCCAATGGCCGCTCGCGCCTCGCGAATAGTCGCCGGTCACCGAGTTGACCCCGAAGCCCATTAGCTCGGTGACATAAAGTCCGGATTTGATCGAGCCGATGATCTCCTGCGGCGGCTGGTCGCCGGCGGCGAGGTAGAGGTTGGTCGGGCTGACCCCCGGCGAATCGCCGACCGAGCGGGCGGCGTTGCCGGTCGAGCGGCTGTCGAGCTTGCGCGCCGAGTAGGTGTCGAAGAGGTAGTTGCGCAAGACGCCTCGCTCGACGACGGGTGTATGGCGGGTGGGTAGCCCCTCGCCATCGAACGGCTTCGAGCCGAGCCAGCCGGCACGGTTCCCCTCGTCGACGATCGAGACGAACTCGGGCATCAGCTGCTCTCCCAGCTTGCCTGCCAAAAACGACACGCCGCGGTACAGCGCGTGGCCGGAGACGGCGGCGGCGACGTGGCCGACGAGGGATGCCGCCATGTCGGGATCGAAGACGACCGGCACGCTGGCGGTGCCCACCTGGCGTGCGCCGAGCCGCCGCAGGGCACGGGCCGCCGCGCGCTCGCCGATCGCCCGCGGCGATTCGAGCTCGCTCAGCTTGCGACCAGCGCTGTACCAGTAGTCGCGCTCCAACGAACCGTTCTCGGTTGCCACCGGCACCGCCGACAAGCTGCAGCTCGAGCTATGGTACGACCCGACGAAGCCGTGGCTAT
>JANQHZ010000960.1 GCA_028282445.1 Candidatus Binatia bacterium
CGGCGACGAGCTGTTGCTGAATCAGCCATCCGATACGGAGGATGTGATCGGCCAGTACAACGCCTGTCCGAATCAGCTGATCGTGAATCACTTCTCGGATCTATCGACCGATCCGATCGTCGGAGCATCCGGGCAGGCTGGAGTTTGTGTTCCTGAAGCCAGCGGTGGAGCGACGTCGACCATGGCCGACGCCGACTTCTGCTCCAACGACAGCGATTGCGACGAGGGCGAGGTTTGCGACGGCGGTGCGGATATCGATATCGACGAAGCGACCGGCGATGTGACTGCTCTGACCAACGCGATGTTGACCGAGCTCACTCTGATCCCCTGCTCGCAGAACTTCGAGGATCCGTTTACCAGCGTGCCCGAAAATGCGGTTACGGTGCAGATGGTGACTTACAACGAGTTCGAGCAGCGTACGTCGTTTAGCACCACAGTCGAATGCTGGGCGAAGTTCTTCATGTTCCAGCTGGATTCGCCCCGCAACCCCGAGCAGAGCCAGTTCTCGTACAACGTTCAAGGGACGCTGGGCTTGCAGACCGTACTCTCTCCGATTGAGGAGCACGGCGGTGTGCTCGGTGTCGCTGGAATCATCCGAGCCGACTCCAATGGGGTCCAGGCCCGGACTCTCATGAACATCCACATGGTCGGCGACAAGTGGAGCGCGACCGGCGGCGAAGTCGTCGACCGGATCATCCTCTCGGGTCAGTGATCGGCGCTTGGTGACGAAATGGTTGTGGAATTGGCTAAATTCTCCCATGGGTTTGAAAGGAGAAGGGCAATGCGTACGGTGATGCGGAAACCTGTTCTCGCCGGTATCTTGACGGTGCTGGGAGGGGTCTTCCTGGGGGCCGGAGTGGCGTCTGCGGATGTTACCTCCGATCGACCGGCCAGTATCTTGGTGTGGCCGAAGCTTATCTTTAGCTCGCAGTCCGACGACGTCTTGTCGGCTTCGGGTGACTCGATCGACACGACGATCCAACTCTCGAACGTATCGAACGAGGAAGTTCGAATGCGTTGTTTCTACGTAAACGCGAACTCGCACTGCACCAACGAGCCGAGCCGTGTTTGCGGCAACCACGCGGATTGTAACCTCACCTTCCAGGGTGGGTTCTGCGAGCCGGGATGGTTGGAAATCGACTTCGAGATTACTCTGACGCCGTATCAGCCGCTGGTTTGGAACCTCGGTAGCGGCATGCCGAGCCTGCCCTGCGACGACGCACCGTGTTCGCCGGGCGGCGTGGCCGGGACCTTCAGCAACGTCGGCAACATTCCGCCGGCCAACGAAGACCCGTTCATGGGTGAGCTCAAGTGCATTCAGGTCGGCCCGAACAACGAGCCGATCGATCGCAACGACGTCAAGGGTGAGGCCACCATCGTCCACCTCAAGCCGTCCGAGAGCCAGTCGATCGACGCCCGCGGTTACAACGCGATCGGCATCCAGGCGATCGAGGGAGCCAACGACGGCGACAACACTCTTCGTATCGGGGAAGAGTACAATGCCTGCCCCTCCGTTCTGATCCTCGATCACTTCTTCGACGATGCGATCGAGCCGATCAACGGCGACCAGGTCAAGACGCATCTGACCGTGGTGCCTTGCTCGCAGGACTTCGAGCTCCAGGCGCCGTTTCCGACCACCATCCAGATGCTGGTGTTCAACGAGTTCGAGCAGCGCTTCTCGTCGAGCCGCAGCGTCACCTGCTTCCAGGAGTTCGAGCTCTGCTCGCTCGGAACCGCTCGCGACCGGCCGTTCAATGCGCCGGGGTACGACGATCCGAACTACGAGAGCTGCCGGCGTTCGGTGTTCAGCGCCTACGTCAGCGGTACGCTCACCGGACAGACCCGCCTGCGCGGCGTCGATGACGGTAGCGATGAGCGCGGCAACGGCTTGCTGGCCGTGGCGGAAGAGTTTCACCGCCCTGGTGACGACGACGACGACGTGACTGCGACCTTCAGCAGCGCGGCGTTCAACATCCACCAGACGGGTACGCGTGAGACTCTGGACTTCATGCGCCTGCCGTAACGCGACGCAATAACGAAGCATCGAAAGGGCCGGTCGGAAACGACCGGCCCTTTTTGCATGGTGGTATGGATCGCGCGGCGTAGGCGCTGTTCAAAACGGGGCAGGCCACTGCGCAGGCCGAAGCGGGCGACGCAACCTGTCCTCCGAAGCCTTGGCGAAGGAGGATGCGTCGCCCGAGCTGATCACCGACGTGTGCCTACCTCTCGGGCGAACCCGTCCCCCCCATCCGGGCGACGCATGCGTCGCCCCTACAGCGGAACTCGTAGATCGTGACGAGACGATAGGACATCTGTCGCTGTGCGCTTGTAGGGGCGAGGCATGCCTCGCCCGAGCTGGTCACCGACGGATGCCTACCTCTCGTGCGAACCCGTTTCCCCCATCCGGGCGACGCATGTGTCGCCCCTACAGTGAGACGGTTCGGGGTGGATGTAGCGTCGTACGAAGGCTGGGCGGAGGAGGATCGCTTGCCCTGGCCGGTGCCCCGGGGCATTCAAGTTGCGCTGCCTGGACCATCGGGTGGAGGCAGCCACTGCGTGGCGGCAGGGCGGTGCTACAGAGTGATGGCCGGATGGTACTCGCCGAACACCTCGCGCATGGCGTCCGAGATCTCGCCCAAGGTGCCGTAGGCGCGTACGGCGTCCAGGATCCGGGGCATCACATTGGTGCCGTCCTGCGCGGCTTGGGTGACCGCTCGTAGGGCCTTGTCGGCGGCTTCCTGGTTGCGCTCTGCCCGGACCTTGGCGACCTTCGCTTTTTGTTGCTCCTCGAGCTTGGGGTCGATCTTCAGCACCTCGGGCGGCTGCTCGTCGGATTGGACGAACTCGTTGACGCCGACGATGATCTGGTCGTCGCCCTCCACCGACTGCTGGTAGGCGTAGGCGGCGTTGTGGATCTCGCGCTGCTGGTATCCCGATTCGATGCCCTTTACGGCGCCTCCCATGGAGTCGATCTTATCGAGGTATTCGACTGCCTTGGCTTCGAGTTGGTCGGTCAGCGACTCGATGAAATACGACCCGCCGAGTGGGTCGATGGTATCGGCTGCGCCCGACTCGTGTGCGATTACCTGCTGGGTGCGCAGTGCGAGTCGCGCCGAAGCTTCGGTAGGCAACGCCAGGGCCTCGTCCCGGCCGTTGGTGTGGAGCGATTGGGTGCCGCCGAGAACGGCGGCCAGCGCCTGGAGGGTGACCCGGACGACGTTGTTGTCGATCTGTTGGGCGGTCAGGCTCGAGCCGGCGGTTTGAGCGTGGGTGCGGAACATCATCGATCGGGGATCGGTGGCGCCGAAGCGGTTCTTCATGATCTTGCCCCAGAGACGGCGTGCGGCTCTGAATTTCGCTACTTCTTCGAAGAAGTTGTTGTGCACGTTGAGGAAGAAGGAGAGACGGCGTGCGAACTTGTCGACGTCGAGTCCGGCTTCGATCGCCGCATCGACGTAGGCGATGCCGTCCGAGAGGGTGAACGCAATCTCCTGTGCCGCCGTCGAGCCGGCCTCGCGGATGTGGTACCCGGAGATCGAGATGGTGTTCCAGGTCGGAACTTCCTTGGCGCAGAAGGCGAAGATGTCGGTGATGATGCGCATCGAGCCCGCCGGCGGATAGATGTAGGTGCCGCGCGCCATGTATTCTTTGAGAACATCGTTCTGAATCGTCCCGCCGACTTTGCTCCACGGGATGTTCTGCTTCTCGGCGACGGCCAGGTAGAGCGCGAGCAGAATCGACGCGGTCGCGTTGATGGTCATCGACGTGGTGACCTTGTCGAGCGGAATCTGGTCGAGCAGCGTCTCCATGTCGGCCAGCGAGTCGATCGCTACCCCAACCCTGCCGACCTCGCCGGAGGCGAGCTGATGGTCGGAGTCCCGTCCCATCTGCGTCGGCAAATCGAAAGCTACGCTGAGGCCGGTCTGTCCCTGGTCGAGGAGGTAGCGGTAGCGCTTGTTCGATTCTTCCGCGGTTCCAAAACCGGCGTACTGACGCATCGTCCAGAAGCGTCCGCGGTACATCGTGGGCTGCACGCCGCGGGTAAACGGTGCCTCGCCGGGAAAGCCGGCATCCGCCAGGTACTCGCCGGAAAGGTCGTCGGGTGTGTAGCATCGCTCGATCGGAATGTCGGAGGTGGTGGCGAATCGTTCGCGCCGCTCCGGTGCCCGGTCGAGCATCTTCTTGAGTGTACCGTCTTCCCAGTCCTTTCGGGCCTTAGCCAGATCGTCGCTTTGTCCCATCGTAACTCCTTGCGTGGTGCTCGAAGATGATTCGAACTCGCTATCACTTTCCATCGCGGAATTCGACGTAAGGCGCAGTGTCGTCGCGCCGTTTGCCGTCGACGCGGCTCCTTGCATTGGCGTGGTATATCTCTTAGTTCTGCAAATGAATCCCAAAACATAATTTGTATAGGTCGCAAGACTTCGCACGGGGGCAACTCACATGAGTACGCTTATCTTCTCTTTGTGCATCCTGGCCGCAATCGGATATCTCGGCCGGACGCTCTACCGTCGCTTCACCGTCATGACCAAGGTGGTGGACGTCCCTCGCTTCGACGAGATTCCCGAACGCATCAAGGCCGTCATGGTCTACGTGCTGGGTCAGAAAAAGTTCGTCGTCGGCGAGCAGCCGAAGAAAGACAAGGCTGCCGGATGGATGCACTTCTTCATCTTCTGGGGATTCACCATCCTCGGCGTGCAAGTGATTCACATGTTCGTGCGTGGCTTCGTCCCGGGATTCACTCTGCCGCTGCTTTCAGTCGACATGCTCGGCGGTCCCTATCTGCTTCTCAAGGACATCATTCAGCTGGTGGTTCTGGTTTCGATCAGCTACGCGTTCTACCGCTGGCTGGTGAGTCATCCGGAGAGACTCTACGGCTACGCGCCGTCGGAGGATCGTCTGCGCGGCCAGTCGCACGGCGAAGCGGTGCTGATCCTGTGCTTCATCGCCACCATCATGATCAGCGGCTATCTCTATGACGGTGGTCACCTGTACGCTTCGGACGGCGCCGTCTCGGCCGAGATCGCAGCGGAACGCAAGTGGCAGCCGCTCAGCAACCTGGTCGGCGCGGCGATCTACGGAATGGGCGGGGCGAGCGCTGCCAAGGCGGCGAGCGATGCCGGCTGGTGGATCCATAACCTGGTGATCCTGGTATTCGTCAATCTACTTCCGATCTCCAAGCACTTTCACATCATCACCTCGGTTCCCAACGTCTTCTTCAAGAAGCTCGAGCCGGTCGGCTCGCTGTCCAAGCAAGACCTCGAGAACTCGCTCAACTTCGGTACTTCGTACATCAACCAGTTCACCTGGAAGCAGGTGCTGGACATGTATTCCTGCACCGAGTGCGGGCGGTGCTCGTCCCATTGTCCGGCGACGATCAGCGGCAAGGAGCTTGCCCCGCGCCAGCTGATGCTGAACCTGCGCGACTACCTGTACGAGAACGAAGACAAGGTCATGCAGACGCCGGAGCTCGCCGCCGATGCGCAAGAACCGGTGACCGTCGGCGAGAACATCGTCGGTGAGAATCTCATCCACGACGAAGTTCTATGGGCGTGCACCAGCTGCCGCGCCTGCGAAGAGGCCTGCCCGGTGCTGATCGAATACGTCGACAAGATCGTAGACATGCGCCGCCACCTCGTCCAGGAGGAGGCGCGTTTCCCCGCCGAGCTCACGCGTACCTTCAAGGCGATGGAGACCCAGGGGAATCCGTGGGGCGTCGACGCCGCTTCGCGCGGCGACTGGGCCGACGGGCTCGACATCCCGACGATGGCGGATAACCCAGATGCCGAGTACCTCTACTACGTCGGCTGTGCCAGCTCCTTCGACGATCGCAACAAGCGCACCGCGCAGTCATTGGTGAAGGTGATGAAGTCGGCCGGCGTCGATTTCGCGATCCTGGGTAGTGAGGAGACGTGTAACGGCGAGACCGCACGCCGCATCGGCAACGAGTACCTGTTCCAGTCGATGGCGGAGATGACGGTCGAAGTGCTGAATGGGTACAGCGTCAAGAAGGTGATCACCAATTGCCCGCACTGCTTCAACACGCTGCGCAACGACTATCCGCAGTTCAACGGCAACTATGAAGTCATCCACGCGACCGAGCTGGTCGATCACCTGATCAAAGAGGGCAAGATCGAGTTCAACGTGAACGGCCAGAAGTCGATCACCTACCACGATTCCTGCTACCTCGGTCGCTACAACGACGTGCTCGAGGCGCCGCGCAACATTCTGCAGAGCATCCCGGGAGTGTCTCTCAAGGAAATGGAACGCAGCGGGCGCTTCGGAATGTGTTGCGGCGCCGGCGGCGGTCGCATGTGGATGGAAGAGGACAACGACAAGCGCGTCAACATGATCCGGGTCGAGCAAGCTCTCGAGACCGACCCCGACGCGGTCGCGGTTGCGTGTCCGTTCTGTATGACGATGATCGACGACGGACTCAAAGGAAAGGGCAAGGAAGAGAACGAGCTGCCCGCATTGGACGTCATGGAGATCGTCGCCGACGCGATGAAGTAGGGGAAATTTCACCACAGAGACGCTGAGACACAGAGAGATACTTTTAGGGGCGGCTCCGGAAGGGGCCGCCCCTTTTTTTTGGTGCGACGCGTCGATTCCAAAGGAAAAGGGCGACCCGTTCGGGGTCGCCCTTTTCTGAGACTCAGTGTCGCTGTGGTGAGAACTACTTCAGATTCTCGACCGCTTCCTTGAGCTCGGGGACCGCCTTGAAGAGATCGGCGACGAGCCCGTAGTCGGAAACCTGAAAGATCGGCGCTTCTTCGTCCTTGTTGATGGCGACGATCACTTTCGAGTCCTTCATCCCGGCGAGGTGCTGAATCGCACCCGAAATGCCGACCGCGATGTAGAGCTCGGGGGCTACGACCTTGCCGGTTTGGCCGATCTGCAAGTCGTTCGGGACGAATCCGGCGTCGACCGCGGCGCGGCTGGCGCCCATCGCCGCGCCGAGAGCATCGACCAGCGGCTCGAGGACGGTCTCGAAGTTCTCGCCGTTCTTGAGACCGCGCCCGCCCGCGACGACGACACTGGCTTCAGCCAGGTTGGGTCGATCGGACTTGGTCTCGTTGAAGGCGACGAACTTGGTCTTGATGACGCTTTCGTCGATCTTCGCTTCGACCTTCTCGACCTCGGCAGAACCATCTTCGGTCGCCGGCTCGAAGGCGGTCGCGCGGACGCTGATCACCTTGCGCGGAGTCTCGATCGAGATCGTCGCCATCGCGTTACCGGCGTAGGTAGGCCGAGTGATGGTTCCGTCGTCGTTGACGCCGGTGATGTCGCTCGCCATGCCCGCACCGAGCCGGATCGCTACCCGCGGCAGCATGTCTTTGCCGATGCTGCTGGCGGTTGCGACGACGGTGTCACAGCCCTTGTCCTCGGCAAGCGCCGCGAGTGCCTGCGAATGGGCCTCGGCGGTGTAGTTCTCGAGAGCGGCGTGCTCGACGGCGAAAACCTTGGCGACACCGTACTTGGCGGCTTCGGCGGCGAGGTCGTCGATCCCGCTGCCGAGGACCGCGGCGTAGCATTCGCCACCGCTCTTCGCGGCAATCGCTTTGCCGGCGCCGAGGGCGACCAATGCCGTCTTCGAAAACGTCTTGTGCTGGTGCTCTGCAAATACCAGAACGTTACTCATCTCGGGATCTCCTCAGATAGCCTTGGCTTCGGTGTGGAGCAGGTTGACCAGCTCCTCGACCGTCTCGACGCGCTTGCCGGCCTCACGCTCGGCCGGCGGAGCGATGCTGTGAGTCTTGATCTGCACCGTCTGGTCGATGCCGAGATCGGCGAGCGGGATCTCTTTGAGCTCCTTCTTGCGGGCCTTCATGATGCCCGGCAGCGAAGCGTAGCGCGGCTCGTTCAGACGCAGGTCGGCGGTGATGATGGCCGGCATCTGGACCTCGACATCCTCGAGGCCGCCGTCGACCTCACGGGTCACGACGGCCGAGCCGTTGCCATCCGCCAGCTTGACCTCGGAGGCGAAAGTCGCCTGTCCCCAGCCGAGGATCTCGGCGAGCATCTGTCCGACCACGTTGGAGTCGTCGTCGATCGCCTGCTTGCCCATCAGCACCATGTCGGGGCTTTCCTGAGCGACCAGCTTCTCGAGCGCGCGCGCCACCGCGACCGGCTCGACCTCTCCCTCAGCCAGCACCAAGATGGCGCGGTCGGCGCCCATCGCCAGCCCGGTGCGGAGTTGCTCCTGACAGACTTGGTCGCCGATGGTGACGAGCACGACTTCCGCGCCGCCTTGCTTCTCCTTGATGCGGAGCGCCTCTTCGATGGCGATCTCACAGAACGGATTGACGACGTACTTGAGATTGTCCGTAACGATACCGGCACCATCCGGACGCACCTTAATCGTGGCGTTCGGATCCGGAACCCGTTTGATTGCAACCAAGATCTTCACGAGAGGCCCTCCTGCGCTGTATTGAGTGAATCCCCAGTCGCTAACACGCCCCCCAATCGGGGGCAATGAGGGCGGCTCGGGCGAGGTCGGCTCGTGGGGGGACTGAGGGGGGGTTATCGGAAGGGATTGATCTCAAAATCCCCCCGAACCCCCCTTTTTCAAAGGGGGCAACTCGGCCCAGAAAAGCCTCGGAAAGCGTTGGAAAACCCTCGAAACGCTACCCAAGCGCTCGGGATCAGGCCTCGGAGCCGAGCCGGCTGGAGAGGTCGCGACCGGCCTGGCGCATGAGCGGAACCAGCTCGCTCTCGATTCGCGCTCCGTCGATGCGGTGCGAAGGCCCGGCCAGGGCCAGGGTGCCGACGACGTTGCGGGTGTAGTCCCGAATCGGCACCGCGATGGCGTTGACGTCCGCGATGTGCTCGCCGATCTCGAGGCCGTAGCCGACCTCGGCGACGCGACGCAGGTGCTCCTGCAGAGCGACATGGTCCGTCAGGGTGTTGTCGGTGTGGCGCTCGAGCGCCCCGAGATAGTTCTCCTGCAGCTCCGCCGGTGGAATATGGGCCAGGTGCACCTTTCCCGAAGCCGTGCAGTGCAGGGGCAGGGTGTCTCCGACGCCGGCCCGAAGCCGGACCGGGCGGTCGGGCTCGACCGCGGCCAGCTGGACGACGGTGGCCTTGCGCAGCACCGCCACGAACGCTGTCTCACTCGACGACTTTGAAAGCTGCTCGATGATCGGCTGTGCCTGCTTGAGAAGCCCCATCTGCGAAACATAGTTCTGCCCTACTTGCAGGCAGCGAATCCCGAGGCGGTAGCTCTCGTTCGTCTTGTTCTGCTCGATGTAGCCCCTGGATTCCAGGGTCGCAAGCAGGCGAAAAACATTATTCTTGTGTAATTTTAGGCGCTTGGAGAGCTCGGTGACACCCAGCTCGTCTTGGTCGCCAGCGAACTGCTCGAGGACGTCGAGAGCGTGCGATACGGACTGGATGATGTAGTTGGTCTTTTCTCGGCGCACCATGCCCTCCATCCGGCTGAAAAGAAAAGGCGTTCTAATTAGATGGACTGGAAAGTCCATGTCAAGCTCGAACGGGGGGGATCGACGTTGCTTTTTCGGCATGTGTCTCATTTTTCCGACGGCTGCTATGAAAACGCTCGATGCCGAGCCCGTCGCCGAGTTATCTGCCGCGTCACCTGAACCCACGCACCGGGGCGTCGCTCGTTTTGACCTGCGAACACGCGACGCACGCGGTCCCGACGTCGATGGGCAACTTGGGACTGGGCGACGAGCATCTGCGGGATCATATCGGCTGGGATGTCGGCGCGGCGATCGTGACCGAGGAACTGAGCGCGCGGTTGGGAGTACCGGCGGTGCTTTCGCCGGTTTCGCGCCTGGTGGTGGATTGCAACCGTTCGACCGGCGTCCCCGATCTGATGCCGGAGGTCTCGCACGGTGTGGTCGTGCCGGCCAATCTCGGTATCGGCGACGTCGAGCGCGCGGCGCGGCTGCGCGAGTTCTATGTACCCTTCCACCGCGAGGTCGATCGCGCACTGCAGGGGTCGCCGCGGGCGAGGCTGCTGAGCATCCATTCCTTCACGCCGCATTACGACGACCGTGACTTCGATATCGGAGTGCTGTTCGACGACCATGCCCACCACGCCGACCGACTTGCCGACAACCTGCGCGACGCCGGCTTTGCGGTGCGGATGAACGAACCGTACTCGGGCTATGACGGGCTGATCTTCAGTGCGCAGATTCACGGGCGTCGCTTTGATCGCGAGTATCTCGAGCTCGAGATCAACAACCAGATCATCCGCGATGACGACGCGGCACGTGCCTTGGCGGCCCGAATCGCAGGTGCGGTCGAGCATTTCATTGAGGCCGAGCGCGGCGGCGGCTAGAACAAGGGCGCGCCCCGATCGGGGCGGTTAGGAACGAGGAGCTGGAGATGAGAATTGCATTGATCGGTCAGGCGGCTTTCGCGCAGCAAGTGCTCGATGGTTTGCTCGAACGCAAGCACGACGTCGCCGCGGTCTACTGTCCGCCCGACGGCAAGGGCGGTCGCATCGACCCGTTGAAAGAGCGCGCCACCGAGCTCGGTATTCCGGTGCGGCAGCACCGCTCGCTCAAGAGCGAGGAGGTGCGGGCGGAGTTTGCCGATCTGCAAACCGATCTGGGTGTGCTGGCCTACGTCACCCAGATCGTGCCGCAGCAGGTCTTCGATGCGCCGCGGCTCGGCAGTATCTGCTTCCATCCATCGTTGCTACCGCGTTACCGCGGCGGCAGCGCGATTCCGTGGCAGGTGATCAACGGCGAGACCCGCACCGGGGTGACGGTATTCTGGACCGACGAAGGGATCGACACGGGGCCGATCCTGCTGCAGCGCGAGGCCGAGGTCGGCCCGGACGACACCGGCGGTTCGCTTTACTTCAAGAAGCTGTTTCCGCTCGGCGTCCAGGTGGTGCTCGAATCGGTCGATCTCATCGATGCGGGCGACCCGCCGCG
>JANQHZ010000975.1 GCA_028282445.1 Candidatus Binatia bacterium
TGCGTCGGTCGTTGCCGCCGCTGGATTCCTCATCGACGGTCGAGAGCCGCTGTCCGGACACGTCGAGATGTACGCACCGAGCCCGAAGCAGGGCGGTTCTTCGGTGTCGCACTTCTCGAACGAGTTGAGTCCGAACGAAGTCATGGAGCCCTTCTACACCGGGCCCGAGCACGATCCGGGTCTGGCTTTCGAGTTGATGCTCGATCTCGGCTGGAACTGTGGAAACGGAGTGCTCGATGGGGCCGAGGAATGCGACGACGCGGGCAACGCCGACGGCGACGGGTGCTCGGCTGCATGCACCCTAGAGGAATGCCACTCGTGCGCCGGCGAACCGTCGGTATGCACTCCGCAGACGGGTACTGCGTGCGACGACGGGCAAGCCTGTACTGCCAACGACATTTGCCAGGCTGGCGTGTGTGAGTCGAGCGTTACGCCGCTGACCGGTTGTCTGACGTCCGCTCAGGCAGGGAAAGGTCTGCTGCTGCTCAAGGACAAGGACAACGACCGCAGCGACAAGGTCGTCTGGAAGTGGATCAAGGGCGAGGAGACTACGATTGCTGACTTCGGAATGCCGACCGCGAGCACAGACTACCTGCTCTGCGTATTCGACAAGACCGGTGGTCAGGACACGATCGTCATGTCGATGGAAATCCCGAGCGGTGCCGAGTGGAGCAGCAAGTCCAAAGGGTTCAAGTACAAGGACAAGGCGACGACGCCGGACGGCGTGAAGAACGTAGTGCTCAAGGAGGGCGCAGAAGGCAAAGCAAAGGTCATTGTGAAGGGCAAGGGAGTCCTCGTGCCGATGCCCGACCTGAGCGCCCTCGATCTGCCTGTTACGATTCAGCTGAGCAATGGCGCCACCTGCTGGGAGTCGGTGTACGACAGCAACGTGATCAAGAACGAGTCCGACTTCTTCAAGGCGAAACCCGAGTAAGCCGAAGTCGAACCCGCGGATGAACGCTGGTCGGGACTCGCCGATCAGCGTTCATCCACGGTTCCATTATTGCTTGGCCCCCACCGCGGCGATTTGCTATAGCCGCGGCACCAACGATTGAAAGGGGGATTCGATGATGGGTGATCGTTTGCGAGCGGTGGTGGTAGGTCTCGTCGTCTCGGGTTGGTTGACGGCGACGGCGGTTCCCGCGCAGGCATGGTGCTGGTGGAACTGCAACTACACCAAGACCAAGTACCCGATCGTGCTGGCGCACGGCATGGCTGGGTTCGACGAGCTGTTCGGGGTGTTCGAATACTGGTTCGGAATTCCCGGTGCGCTCGACGACGGCGGCGCGACCGTCTTCGTCACGTCGGTGAGTCAGTTCAACTCGACCGAGGCCCGCGGCGAGCAGCTGATCGATCAGGTCGAGCAGATTGTCGCGATCACCGGCAAGCCCAAGGTGAACCTGATCGGCCACAGTCACGGTGGGCTCGACGTTCGCTACGTCGCGGCGGTTCGTCCGGATCTGGTCGCATCGGTGACCAGTGTCGGCAGCCCGCACAAGGGCGCGGACCTCGCCGACTACCTCAGCGACAACATCGAGGGCGGGTCATTCGCGCAAGGGGTGCTCGCCTTCTTTGCCGAGAGCCTTGGCACCGTCTTGGGCCTGTTGTCGGGCTCGACCGATCCGCAGGACGCGATTGCGGGGCTCGATTCGTTGAGCTCGAGCGGGATGGCGACGTTCAACGCGCAGTACCCGCAGGGTGTTCCGACCTCGAGCTGCGGCTCCGGGGCGTCTTCGGTCAACGGAGTCCGCTACTATTCGTGGTCGGGCACCGGAGTGCTGACCAACGCCTTCGACATATCGGATCCCGCCCTGGGATTGACCTCGCTCTTCTACAGCGAGTCGAACGACGGCTTGGTTGGGCGTTGCAGCTCCCACCTGGGGACGGTCATCCGCGACAATTACTTCCACAATCACCTCGACGAGGTGAACCAGATTCTTGGATTGGTCTCGATCTTCGAGTCGAATCCGAAGTCGGTTTTCCGAGCGCACGCGAATCGCTTGAAGAAGGCCGGCCTTTGATCGCGCTAAGCCGGGGGCAGCTAGCGGCGCGAGCATCGGAGGGCGCCTCTTGGCGAAGTATTCTTGGATTGCCGCGATCGTCGTAGCGATTGCGGTGGCGCTGGCTACCTGGCCGGACGGTTCCTCGCGCGGACCGTCCGGCCGCTTCGAGACGTTGGGCGGCTACGATGCCTCGGCCCCACGTTTGCGCCGCGGCATTGGGGCGGTGGTCGACCGGATCCCAAAGGAGCGCGCGCCGCGTCCGCAACCCTCGTCTCTTCGCGGGACGGAAGTCGACGGGGCGTTGCCGGTCGGCCCCGATGGGCGTTTGATCCCCTCGCCGGACGTCATTCGCTTTTTCGACTACTTCTTCGTTACCAGCGGCGAAGTGGCGGACTCGGTCATCGAGGCGCGAATCCGCGAGGAGATTGCGA
>JANQHZ010000974.1 GCA_028282445.1 Candidatus Binatia bacterium
GTTTGCACGAAGTAGCTGCTGAATTGAAACACCGGAAGCTCGCCGATGGCGAAGAGGAACCCGACGAGTCCGAGTACGAGGGTGCGCCGCGGATACTCCATCACCAGGGAGACGAGAGGTGTGTACCAGGACTCGTGCCGATGATTGCCGGCGGCAGCATGGCGCTCGAAACGGTCCGTCTCCTTTAGGTTGCGCCGCAGGCCCGGGAGCAGGACGAGTGGCGCCACACCGATGATGTAGAGGAAGCGCCAACCGCCCGGCAGGACCTCGATGAAAGCCGCGAGACCGGCGCCAAGTCCCTGTCCTGCCGCCGACAGAGCCCCCATCATACCGACTGCCCAGCCGCGGTGCAGGGCCGGATACTCTTCGGTCACGATGACCACCGCCACGGCGGCGCCCACGGTCATGAAGGTGCGCGTCACCATCTGCACGGCGAGGAATTGATAGGCGTCTAGCGCGAGACCGCTGGCAAGAGTTCCGAGGCTGAAGCCGATGAGTGCCACCAGGAAGACTCGCCGGCGACCGAAGCGATCGGCGAAGGGCACGAAGAAGAGTGCCGGTAGCGCGCCGATGCGAATCGCCCCGAGGTACCGCCCGAGGTTGTCCTCGGAGATTTCGAGGTCGAGGGCGAGATGCTTGAGCGCCGCGGTCAGCATGGACGCGTCGTATTGCTCGAAGAAGATCGCCAACGACACCAGGCCGAGCAGGGTCAGTAGCCGTTCCTCGACCTGCGGCACGCGTCCCAAGAAGGGCGGGATCCACCACGGGTTCTCGTTCTGCCCGCGGTCGCTCAACGGCGCCGCCCCCGGGGTCGCGGAGCTACTGCGCGGTCTGATGACACGCGATGCACTTTTTGTACTGCGGGTGCGGGACACGCGGTGCGGCGGCGACCTGGGTGTGGCAGTGCATACACTGTGTCTTGTCGTTCAGCGTCACGTGGAAGGGCGCGTCGGAGAGCGGCTTGGCGCGCATCTTGTCGACAACCGTCGTGACCGCAGCGCAGCCGGCGACGACGAAACTGACCAGTGCGGCGGCGGCGAAGCGACGTCCGCAGCGCGCGATCATCGTCGGGGACCGCTTTCCCCGGACGGAAACGGCTGTCCGGTCTGCGATCCGATCCAAACTTCTCCACCGTCGAAGTGTTCCTTCTTCCAGATCGGGACGACTTCCTTGAGCCGGTCGATGGCGAAGCGCGATGCCTCGAAAGCGGCGGCGCGGTGCGGTGAGGAGACGGCGATCACGACGCTCGCCTCGCCGATCGGCACGACGCCGATGCGGTGGGCGATGGCGATCGACCGAATCGGCCACTGGGCTCTGGCCTGCTCGCCGATGCGCTCCATCTCCGCGATCGCCATCTCGGCGTACGCTTCGTACTCCAGCGTGGTGACGTCGCGACCTTCATTGTTGTTGCGAGTGGTTCCGATGAAGGTCGCAATGGCACCAGCTTCGGGATCGGACACCGCTGCGATCAGGGTGGAAACGTCGATCGGTTTGTCGTGGATCTCGAACACAGCTCTCTCCGTTCAGACCGGGTAGCGCTTCTGGGCGCGGCGATCAACGGCCACCGCTGACCGGCGGGATCAGCGCCACCTCGTCGCCGTCGCGCAAGAGGGTGTCGCGGTCGGCGTACTCACGGTTGACGGCGAAAGAGACCGACGGAGTCATTGGTTCGATCGAATCGTATTTTTGGCACAGGCGGTTCCACAGCTCACCGACGCTGGCGCCCTCGTCCATGCTCTCGGTCGCCTCGGTCATCTTCACCTTCTCGCGTAGCGACGCGAAGAAGAGGACGCGCACCTTCATCTACGAAAATCCTCGAGCATGAAGTTGTCGACCGGCCATGCCGCGGGGCGATGCAAGAACAGAAGCACGATGCCGAGGGTAACCAGGGGCGCGTAGTCGGCGAAACGATAGGTGAGCGCGCCGAGCACCAAGCCGAGGATGGCGATCGCTTCGCACAGTCCCCAGGTGACCAGGCAGGCGACGCGCAGCCGTTGAAAGCCCGACGTCGTCGACATTCGGCGGCGAGGACGCTCCAAGTCGGCAACCTGTTGTCTCCAGATGAACGACACGATCGCCAGAATCGTCGACACGATCCAAAACGCCGGGCGCAGGTAACCGAGCAGCGCTTCGTCGACCGAACCGCTCTGTTGCGACAGGAGCATCAGGATCAGCAGGTAGAAAACGATGCTGCCAAGAAACGCCAGCCAGATGATCTGGAGGCCCCGGACGGCCTGGTGACGCAAGCCGGAGTCGATTCGGTGGTTCATCGGCCGCTCATCAGTCCGACCAGGTGACCGAGCTGTGGGACGATCAACTCGGCCATCGCGAGCTCGACTGCCTTGGACGAACCCGGCAAGCAAAACACCACGCTCTTGCCCACCGTGCCGGCGACCGCGCGGCTGAGCATGGCTGCGGCCCCGATCTGCTCGTAGCTGAGCATGCGGAAGAGCTCACCGAATCCCGGGATCTCACGTTCGATCAACTCGGAAACGGCTTCGAAAGTCGTGTCGCGCGGAGCGAGCCCGGTGCCGCCGTTGGTCACGATGACGTCGGCCTCAGCCGGCGGCGAGCGGATCAATGCGGCGATGTCGCGGGGCTCGTCTTTGACGATTCGGTAGAAGGCCAACTCGTGACCGGCCGCCGCGACCGACTCTCTGATCCGTTGGCCGCTGGTGTCGTCGGCTTCGGTGCGAGTGTCGCTGATCGTGACGACCCCGATACGGACCGAGGTAGAGTCGCCGTGATGATGGTTGCGGTGAGCCACGGCAAGAGAATAGGGAAGGAACGGGGCTCGGGCAACGCAAGAAGTTTCCGCATACGGGGAAGCCGTGGGTATCGCCTCGGAGCGTCGGACGCGGCGTGGCGCGAAATCCTGATCCGTGGTAGCTCAGCCGGCATGGGGTCGTTGATGCGGGTGGTGGAGCCGTCGTTCCGTGGTTGATCTCGTCGGATCCCTCAACGACAAGCAGGCCGAGGCTGTCTTGCACGGCGACGGCCCTCTGCTGATCCTGGCCGGCGCCGGTTCGGGCAAGACGAGGACGTTGACCCACCGAGTCGCCCATCTCGTGCGCGAGCGCGGTGTGAAGCCATGGCAGATCCTCGCCGTCACCTTCACCAATAAGGCGGCGGGTGAGATGCGCCAGCGTGTCGGCCGATTGATCGACGAGGACGAATCTCCGTGGGTCTCGACCTTCCATTCCTTCGGCGTACGCATCTTGCGCCGCGAGATCGCGGCGCTCGGTTACTCCAACCAGTTCGTCATCTACGACGACAAGGACCAGGAGCGACTGCTCAAAGACTGCTTGACCGATTGCGGAGTCAGCGACGCCGAGATGGGTGTGCGCGCCGTGGCGGCCCGCATTGACAGCGCCAAGAACGGTGGCCTCGGGCCGGAGGGGATTCGGGTGGAAGACGAGAAGAGCGAGATCATCGCTCGCGTCTTTCGGATGTACCAGCGGCGGATGCAGCGTTCGAACGCGCTCGACTTCGGCGACCTCCTGGTCCTTACAGTTCGGTTGTTTGAGCAGTTTCCCGACGTGGCCGATCGTTACCGGGAACGCTTTCGTCACGTCCTGGTAGACGAGTACCAGGACACCAACGCGGTGCAGTACAAGCTGACCAGTTTGCTCGCATCGCAACACCGCAACCTATGCGTCGTTGGCGACGACGATCAGTCTATTTACCGCTGGCGCGGCGCCGAAATCGAGAACATCTTGAACTTCGAACGCGACTTTCCCGATGCGGTCGTGATCCGGCTCGAGCAGAATTACCGATCCACCGGAAACATCCTGGCGGCGGCGAGTGCCGTCGTGGCGTGCAATCTCAACCGCAAGGGTAAGACTTTGTGGACGCAGAACGCGTCCGGCGATCGGATCTCGCTCGCGGAGCTCGGCGACGATCTCGAGGAGGCGCGCTTCGTCTGCTCGGAGATCCGCCGCCTCTGCACCGACGGCGCCCGACGCCGGGACATCGCGATCTTCTACCGTACCAATGCCCAGTCGCGATCGATCGAAGAGTCTCTGGCGCGCAATCAGATCCCGTACGCGATGGTTGG
>JANQHZ010001018.1 GCA_028282445.1 Candidatus Binatia bacterium
CGACGCCCGCCGACAGGCTGCCACCATCGCAGACTCGCTCGGAGTGAAGCTCGGCGGCGTCCTGCACGCGACGACGTCGCAGCCCGCGACGATCGCACCGCGCGCATTTCGCGGTGCCGCGATGGCGATGGAGGCGCATGCGCCTACACCGATCGAGCCGGGCGAGGTAAGAGTCGACGCCACCGTACACGTGACCTACGAGATCGACTAGTCGGCGCGAAGGCGGACGCTCCACACAAGCTGCGCGCGGTCTCCGGAGTCTTGACGGAGTATCCGCGAACCCTGATCACGGTCGTCGGCCATACCGACAGCACAGGCTCGGAGGAGCTCAACCGAGGCCTGTCGGAAAAGCGGGCTCAGTCAGATGGAAATCGAGCGGCTGAGCTTGGACGCTCGGCCGCTTGATTCTCCATCTCGACCCTCATCAGGCCGCCGGACGCTCCGACTCGAAGCGATCGAGCTCGGCGACGATCGCGAGGCGGGTCTGTTCGCGCAGCTCCTCGACCAAGCGCGGCCGGTCGCTCTCCGACCAGGCATTGGGCGGCTCGATCGGTGCACAAAAGTCGACCAGGATCTGGCTTCCCGGCCGCAGGTGCCACCAGCCCTGGCGCGGCAAGGTGCGGTGCGCGCCACCGATCGCCGTGGGCAAGAGCGGCATGTGGTTGGTCAGCGCGAAGTGGAATGCGCCCTTTTTGAAGGGCAGCAGCTCGCCATCTCGCGACCTCGTCCCCTCGACGAAGAAAATGATCTGGCCCCGCACATCGCGCCGCGCCGCCTCCGACAGCGACTCGATCGCACTGTCGCGGTCACCGCGATTGACGATCACCTGCCCAGCCGGCTTGAGAGCCCATCCGATGATCGGCCACACCACCAACTCGCGCTTGGCTACGAAACGCACCGGTACCGGAACCGCGCACATCAACGCAAAGATATCGAACACGCTCGTGTGGTTGGCGCAAATGACGTGGGTCCGGCTCCAGTCGATCGTCTTGGTCTCACGGGCCAGAAAGGAGGTCCTGGTCAGCACCAGGATGCCTCGCGACCAGAGGTCGCGGCATACCAGTTGGAAAGTGAGGATATTGCGATCGACCAGCCGCTCGAGGAGATCGCTCCTGCCGACGAGCGAACAGAGGAGGCCGATGAGGTATCGGCTGTACAGGATCGCCATGAAAGGAACCCCCAACACGGCCGTCCAGGCCAAGCTGAGGGCGACGCGAACCCAGCTGTCGATGATGTTGAGAACCTTCATCCATCGCCACCGCGTGCGGATCTAAGTCTCCCCGCTGTCCGCGACGATTGCAAACGCCACGACTCGTCGCGCCGATTACGGATGCAGACCGCGCGCAGCGATGCCGGAGGTCTCCGGCAACCCGAGCATACAGTTCATGTTCTGAATGGCGGATGAAGCGGCGCCCTTGCCGAGGTTGTCGAGGGCGCCGATCGCCACTACGCGACCGCGCACCGGATCGATGTCCACCCCGATCTGGACGTAGTTGGACCCGGCGAGGTAACCGACGTTGGGATAGGGCAAATACTGCCAGGACACCTGGGGGTCCTTCTCCGTTTGAATGACCTCGACGAA
>JANQHZ010001025.1 GCA_028282445.1 Candidatus Binatia bacterium
CCCAGCGGCAATCGCCCTCCTTCTCGTGCTTGCGCCGGCGCTCGGCAGTGCGATCGACATCACCACGCCAGGCGACCGAACCATTCGCGTCCACGGCTATTACAAGAACTTCTTCCTCGGCACCGACGCCAACATCTCGCAGATCGAAGACGGGGTATCGGACCTCAACCGCTTTCGATTGATGCTGGATTCCGAGATCATCGAGAACTGGGAGTTGACCGTCCACTACGAGCACATCGCGGAGATCCACCCACAGCTCGGCGGCGGCACCTTCTTCGAAACGCGCGACCGGCCCGGCCTGACCAGCTTGAGCTGGACGATCGAGAGCAACGACGATGTCAACTGGATCCACGAGTTCGACCGCTTGCAAGTGCGCGGCAGGCTCGACTGGGGCGACGTGACGATCGGCCGTCAGGCAATCGGCTGGGGCGTCGGTCTCATCTGGGCGCCGCTCGACCTTCTCGTCGGCTTTTCTCCGGTACAGATCGACCGCGAGTTCCGTCTCGGAGTCGATGCGATCCGCACGGTCGTCCCGCTCGGCTCCTTCTCGGAGGTCGAAGCCGTCTACGCAGCCTACGACACCTCGTTCGACCAGCATGTCGCCGCCTTCCGTTGGCGCACCACTCTCGCCGAGTCGAGCACCGACATCGGCCTCATCGCCGGGAAGTTCTTCGACGACGCCGTCGTCGGAGCGCTCGTCGCCGGCGAGATCGCCGGCGCCGGAGTACACTCCTCGATCAACTTCACGCACCACTACGGCGACGACGATGGCCCCGAGGACTACGTCCGGCTGGTCGTCGGGGCCGACTACCGTTTTCCGTACGAGATCCTCGGCTTGGTCGAATACTACTTCAACGGCTGGGGCGCCTCACGGCCGTCGCAGTATCTTTCCCGACTCACCTCGGATCGCCTTCAGCGGGGCGAAGTCTTCAACGTCGGCCGTCACTACCTCGGCTTCAGCGTCGACTGGGAGGCTCACCCGCTGGTTCACATCATCGGTCGGGGCCAAACCAACCTCACCGACCCGAGCGCCCAAATCGGCCCCGCCCTGACGGTGTCGATCAGCGATGAATCGCAGATCGAGGCGGGCGCCTTCTTCGCGCTCGGCTCGACCATCGACGGCGCCGAGCTCGAGTCGGAGTTCGGACCGCAATCGAACTTCTTCTACGCTGCCGGCAAGATCTACTTCTGAGCCGAGCTTCAACCCGGGGTCGCCGACGCAGGGGCCGCCGACGCAGTTGACCGATCGGTGTTTATCCGTGTTCAACTGTGGCTAAACTCACCCGGGACGACCATGGCCGACTTAGAGCTCATCCAATTCCCCTACTCGCACTACAACGAGAAGATTCGCTGGGCGTTGGACTACAAGCGCCCCGAGCACATCCGCACCAACCTGGTGCCGGGTCCGCATGCAATGACGACCATGCGAGTGAGCGGACAGATGCAGGTTCCCGTCATGCGTTTCGGGAGCGACTACGTCGCCGGCTCGGCGACCATCCTCGACCAGCTCGAGCGACGGTACCCCGAACCGCCACTCTATCCGGCCGATCCGGCGGAAAGGGACCGAGCGATAGAGGTACAGCGCTACTTCGACGACGAGGTCGGGCCGATGGTTCGCCGCGGCCTCTTCGCCGTGCTGACCCAGGAGCGGGACTACCTGTGCGGGATCTTCACCGCCGACAGGAGTCCACTGTTCCGCTCGATCTATCGCGCAATCTTCCCGGTCACCAGGGCGGTCATGAAATCGTCGATGGGGATTACCGACCGCGCTTCGATCGAGCGCGGCGTCCAAGGCACCGAAGAAGGGCTGGCTTTCGTCGCGCGGGAATCCGCCGCAACCGGCTATCTCGTAGGCAGCGAATTCGGCATCGCCGATCTGGCCGCGGCCTCGCTGCTGGCGCCGGCGGTCATTCCCGACGACTCGCCCATGTCCCTACCCCGGCCCCGACCGGAGCGCATCGAGCTCTGGCTCGCGAAGTGGGCCGATCACCCGGGCGCGGAGTGGGTGCGCAACGTCTACGGCAGACATCGAGGTTCAGAATGATGCGATTCAACCACATGGAAATCACCGTCGAACCCGGCACGCTCGACGAGCCGAACCGGTCGGAGTTGATCGACTTCTACCAAGGACTCTTCGGATGGCAGTCAATCGCCCCGGAGGTCTTCGACAAATCCGATCTGCTGTTCATGGTGGACGAGCAAGCGAGCTCGTTCCTGCTTCTCTTTCAGGGCGAAAAGGCGATGAAAGCGCCTGGCTTCGACCACCTCGGAATCCTTCTCGATTCGCGCAGCGAAGTCGACGAGATGCTCGCCAAGTGCAAGGCACGGCAGGACGAGGATTCGCGCATCCTCATCCGCGAGTACGACGACCTGGTGCAGGGGGACGTCACCGTGCACGCCTTCTACGTCAAGCACCTGCTGCCGATCTACTTCGACGTGCAGTGCATCGAGTGGGCGGAAGGCAAAGAACCGCCCAAGCGTTGGAAGTTCGAGTAACCTCAGCGAACCGCTCGGTAGTGACACCCGCGCGGAAAGTCACTTCTTGGCGGCGGACCGACGTACTCGTGGCGAGCCTCGCTTGGTGGCCGGCTTCGCTTCTTGCGCGATTCTCTTCTTGCTCGCGGCCCAACTGCAGATCGGACAGGCGCTCAGGTCGTGCCCGCGCGCCGGGCAGTAGCGGCGACCGAAGTAGATGATCTGCAGATGGAGCTTGTTCCAGCGATCGCGTGGGAACACTTTCTTGAGATCGCGCTCGGTGCGTTCGACCGACGCGCCGACCGAAAGCCCCCAACGCGCCGCCAAACGGTGGATGTGCGTATCGACCGGAAACGCCGGATGACCGAAGGCCTGCGCCATCACGACGCTCGCCGTCTTGTGTCCAACCCCGGGCAGAGCTTCGAGCTCCTCGAATGACGCCGGCACCTCACCGTCGTGCTGCCGCACCAGGATTTCGGACAGCTCGCGGATCGCGCGCGATTTGGCCGGCGACAGACCGCAGGGACGGATGACGTCGGCGATCCGCTCTCGGTCGATCTTCGCCATCGCGCCCGGCGTGCGTGCCATCGCAAACAGTCGCGGAGTTACCTGATTGACTCGAACGTCGGTGCACTGCGCCGACAGCAACACCGCGACCAGTAGCGTGTAGGCATCCTCGTGATCCAGCGGGATCGGCGCTTGCGGAAACAGGTCGTCGAGAATCACCTGAATTCGTTGGGCTTTTTCCTCCCGCTTCATGCGGCCGCAAACTTACCGAGGATGGCGGACAACTCAAGCCGCCGGCCACGACTCGGCACGACCGATGCGGCGTCTGCTACGCGCGGCGAGCGGCGAGAAACGCGGGCGGGTGCGCCAATCGTGCGCCAATCGTGTGTTGCCTACCCGTCATTGCGCCGATATTCTTCGCGCAAGATGGCAAGTCGCAAAAACCCGCCCAAGAACAAGGGGCGGCGCAGGCGAGCGTTTCGTCGATTCGTTCTCGCCCTGCTCTTCATCGGCGTCTTGGGCGCCGGCGCGGCCGCATCGGTCGGCTACCTTCTCTACACCGAGCTCGACGCGACCCTTCCGCCGCTCGAAGGGGTGGTCGACTACAAACCGCCGGTCGCAACCCAGATCCTTGCCGCGGACGGCAGCATCATCGGCGAGTTCTTCAACGAAAAGCGGTATCTCGTGGCCTTCGACCGCATCCCGCTGCACGTACGGCAGGCGTTCATCGCCGCCGAGGACCAGTCCTTCTACAAACACCCCGGAGTCGACCCGGTCGGCATCACCCGCGCCTTCATCAACAACCTCGCCGCCGGCGGGCGCAAGGTCCAGGGCGGCAGCACCATTACACAGCAGGTCGTCAAATCCCTCCTGCTCACCCCGGAGAAGAGCTACGAGCGCAAGATCAAGGAGATCATTCTGTCGCTGCGGCTCGAAGAGCAGCTCTCCAAAGACGACATCCTCGCGCTCTACCTCAACCACATCTATCTCGGCAGCAGCGCGTACGGAATCGTCGCGGCCGCACGCGAGTACTTCGGGAAAAACCCGGAGGAGCTGACTCTCCCCGAAGCGGCGATACTGGCCGGACTACCGCAGGCACCGAGCCGTTACTCGCCCTTCCGCCGCTGGCCACGCGCCAAGGCCAGGCAGCGCTACGTACTGCAGCGCATGTACGACAGCGGATTCATCACCGCAGAGGAACGCGACGCCGCGCTCGCTCGACCGGTCGCACTGGCAACCCGCAAAGGCAGCTTCCGGGCGGCCCCCCATTTCGTCGAGCACGTGCGCCGCATCATCGAGGACAAATACGGCCCCAACGTCTACGACCTCGGGCTACGGGTCTACACCACCGTCGACATCCAGATGCAGGAGGCGGGCGAGGCCGCGGTGCGCAAGGGTCTCGAAGACCTGAGCAAGCAGCACAAGCAATACCGCGATTCGTACCGTCGGATGGACTCCGAAGAGAGGTCGATCTACCGCAAGCACCAGAATCGCATCCTCAAGAATCACCGTCTCGACCCGGATCGCCCCTACGAGGCGATCGTAACCGGTGTGAGCGACGGTCGAGCCGAGATCGACGTCGGCCCGAACAAGGGGGTCGTCGTACTTCCCGAAGACAGCAAGACGAAGCTCGCCAAGAACGACTTTCTGCTGGTTCGACTGGCCGAGGACGACGACGAGAGCCAGCCCCGCCGCTTCGAGATCGACCCGGCGCCGCCGATCGAGGGCGCGCTGGTCGCCATCGAGCCGGACACCGGCTACGTCCGCGCCCTGGTGGGTGGCTACGATTTCGAGCGCAGTCAGTTCAACCGAGCGACACAAGCGCGGCGGCAGCCGGGATCTTCTTTCAAACCCTTCGTATTCGCCGCCGCCCTCGATGCCAACTTCACACCCGCCTCGATCATCCTGGACGAACCAATCGTCTACGACGATCACGGTCGGGAATGGAGCCCGCAGAACTTCGAGAAGAAACACTACGGCCTGACCTCGCTGCGCGAGGCGTTGACCCACTCGCGCAACGTGGTGTCGGTCAAGCTCGCCGACCAGATGGGGATCGGCTACCTGGTCAAGTACCTCCAGCGCTTCGGCTTCAGCGGGCCGCTGCAGCGCAACCTGTCTCTGGCGCTGGGGTCGGCCGAGGTCACGGCGATCGAGCTCACCCGCGCCTACACCGCGTT
>JANQHZ010001028.1 GCA_028282445.1 Candidatus Binatia bacterium
ACGTACTGCTCGAGCGACGCCGGGGATTGGTAGTGGACGATGTACCGGATGTCGGGTTTGTCGATACCCAAGCCGAATGCGCTGGTAGCGACCATCACGGTTCGGCGGCCGCTCTTCATGTACATCTCTTGCTGTTGATTACGCTCTCCGGCGGCCATTCGCCCGTGGTAGCGATGCGCCGGAATTCGCAGCATGTGAAGCGCGGTGTAGACGTTGTCGACCTCACGAGTCGTCGAGCAGTAGATGATTCCCGGTCGCCGCAGCCTCCTTGCGAATCGCACCAGAGCCCGCAAGCGGGCATCGCCGCGGCTGTGCAGGACCTCGAAAGCTAAATTGGCGCGGTGCGGCGAACCCGAAATGACAGCGGGATCGCGCAATCCGAGAAAGCGTACGATGTCCTCGCGGACGTGTTCGGTCGCGGTCGCCGTCAGAGCCATGATCGGCGGGCCACCCAGGGCCCGCAATCTTTCTCCGAGTTGCAGATAGGCGGGACGGAAATCATGTCCCCATTCCGAAATGCAGTGCGCCTCGTCGACCGCGGCGGCACTCACGCCCGATTCCTGCAGGACTTCGGTCGCCTCCTGCGATCCCAGCGTTTCCGGAGTGGTCATCACGAGAAGGTTGCCGCCCTCGCGAATCTTCTCGAGCTCCTCTCGGCGTTTCTTGCCGCGGATCGTTCCGTCCAGGCGCGCGCACGGAATATTGCGCTTGAGCAGCTTCTCATGCTGGTCGCGCAGCAGCGCCAACAGCGGCGAAATCAACACCACGGGCTTCCCCATGGTCATCGAGGGAACCTGGTAGCACGCCGACTTCCCGAAGCCGGTCGGTAGCACCACCAGCGCGTCGCGGCCTTCCGTGACGTGCGAGATCACCTGCTCTTGCTCGGGATAGAGCCGGTTGATTCCCAGCCGGCGTGCGGCCTTATCGATCTCGGTGACCGGAGCGTCGGCGGCCTTCGAGGCTCCCCCGCGCGATCCCGGACGCCGACGCCGACGCCGACGCCGATTGCCGTTGCGCTCGGGCTTCGCCCGCGACGACTTACTCTTGGTCGACTTTTTCCGGCCCGACTTCTCGGGCTCGCTCACCGTTTCTGTCACGGTTCTGAGTCCCTTCCACGAGCACCCGAACACGGATGCCGATCACCCCACACTGCGCTCGCAGCCAGCGCGGGTTTCTTGAAGATGCTGTCCGGTTCGACCCGACGCAATACGGAGGGATCGGTCGACAAATCGACCTGAGACAAAATCCCCCACGAATCGGCGGGCGTCACCTGAGCGCCGGCGACCAGCTTACAAGGGAAGCTGTCCCAGCATGTGATGTGAATACGTGAGAAAGCTGCACAAGCTCCAGCTGCCACGCTACCAACGCCGACGGGTGATGCTCGGAAACCGCGCCACCTCGCCAACGGCTGTTTGATACTTAGAAGAGATCCGAGGGTCCGTCAACGGAAGAAGTAACCTCGGAATTCGACGCGCTCCGGCGCCGTGCGCTAGAGCAATTCTCGCCGGACCTCTCGCGCGCTAGTCGACCGCCCGACAACGACGCGGCGAGCGCACCCGCCGCACCGCCCCGATCACCAATAGTACCGATATGAACGGCCAGAATCCCGCCTCGTCCGGCTCGACAACCGCACAACCGTTGGCGCCGTCCGGAACGCCGACATCAGATCCACCGCCGCCGTAGATGAAGAACGCGCCATCGATGTCGTCGGCCTGAGGAGACGTAAACGACTCGACGAGACGCGAGTTCATCAGGGTTCCCCGACCGGAAGCGCCGCACGCGTCGGAGTGGTCCAAACCGATGACGTGGCCGATCTCGTGCATCGAGACCTGCCGGAACGCGGCCGCACTCAACCGACGAGACGGATTGAACGAGACATCGGCGTCGGTGATTCGATTCCCGACCCAGGACGTGACCGTAATCGCCAGGGTGTCGGGACCAAAGGGCGCGCCCTGACAATCGGTCTCGGTAAACGCGATCGTCGTCACGCCGTCGTCCAGGTCGCACACGCCGCCGTTTCCATTCGAGAAATTGAGGCGCGAACCCAGGATGCTCTGCCACTCCGACACCGCCTCCTGTGCCAGCGTGCGATCGACGGCAGCGAGATTGCCGGTGTCGACCACGACTCGCGCCGGCGACCACAACAAGTTCGGATCGGCGCTGCACGTCCGTCCACTCTGCCGCAATAACTCGAAAGCGGCGGTCTGGAGCGGTACCGCCAGCCACATCGCAGCCGCGAGGGACATCAACATGGATCGGCTCTTCATCGTCACTTGGGTTCTCAACGGCGCAACCCAGCCACGATCTCGGCGAAGTCATCGAGGCCGAGCCCACCGCTTTCCGCGACCTCTCCGGTCAAGAGCTCGTCGCCGTCGATCCCCAGCACCGGACGCTGGTCGAGCGTCACGACGGTTTCGCCGGCGGGCGATGGTCGCAACCCAAAGCAACCCTGGTGAAACCCGACGATCGGGCTCGCCGACGCGATGTCACGAACGAACAGCACCACCCGCTGGCCTACCGCGAACTGTGGCATTCCACCGACCAATTCAGCCCGGTCGCCAATCCGTCCGCCTGCAAAGTGGAGCTCTTTCTCATCGCCACCGTCACCGGCGACCCAGCGCAGGTCGCCAAATCGAACCCGAGTCCAGATTCGGCCGTCGTCCCGACGGTACGACCGCACATCATCCACCGTGCCGGCGAAGATCGCATCGGCTTCGACCGCGAGCGATCGGAAACTCTTCGCGATCACACTGGTAGCGGACATCGACGATGCCGAAATCGCCGTCAGAGCGATCGCGACGAGCCCGCAGCGGCGCCAGTCTCTAGACATGTGAGTAGCCGCGTTCCTTTCTCAACTCGGTAAGAAGGTCTTCCACCACGGCGCACCCGATTCGGAATACTTCGCCACCTTCTTCTTCGTCGCCCGCTTGTTCGCCTTCTTCGCAACCGGCGAGCGCTTAGTCCGAGGTGCCTTCTTGGTAATCGACTTCTTCGACGACTTCGCCCCCATGGATCCTCCACCTGCTCAGTCAACAATGCACTTCACGTGATCGTTCCAGCTGGAAATTACATACGCATTCGCGTCCTGTAGCAAGCTCGGTCGACGGCACGAAGGCTCCGCCGCGCACTCTGCGGGCATGACGATCGCGAGCCTGAGAGGGGGTGTTCCGATCGGAGCCCAGCGAACCCGCCCCTAAGCAAGTCCGCAACGCCGTGGGTCAGCGATCAGCGTCGATCGCAGCCGGATTACTTTTTCTTCCGGTTGCTATGCCCGGGTTGTAACGTCTGCTAGGACCCACTCCGTGGGAGCTTCAACCGGACGGAAGACCGTATCCTCCAGACAACGGCCGGGCGGCGCCGGCAAGCGCCGTGGTCCGGTGCGGGTATTCATAGGCGGCACTTTCGACGGGCTCCATTCCGGGCACCTGTACCTGGTCGAGTTCGCGCTCGCCCAGGGCACTCGACTCGCCAAGCGAACCAGACGCCCCGGTGTTCACCTAAGTGCCGTCGTTGCGCGGGACGAAAGCGTGCTGCGGATCAAACAGCGCGCCCCGCATCACAACCAAGAGGAGCGACAGCGCCTGCTGGCAAGCCTACGCGCCGTCGACGAAGCGATCGTCGGAGTCCCGAACGACTTCATTCAGTCGGTGGTTCGCGTCGACCCCGACATGATCGTTCTCGGCTACGATCAGAAGTCGGGATGGGAAGGTTCCCTCAGGCAGGCGGGTATCGACGCCAAGATCGTTCGCTGCCCCGCCTACCGAAGCGGCCGACTGAAGAGCTCCAAAATGCGCGACGATCTAGTCGAGATGGCAACCTGAGCGCCTTCACCTCAGCGGTCAGCGAGGAATCCGCAGGGACTGGCCGGCGCGAATGTGGTCCGCGCTGCGCAAGCCGTTGGCGCGTCGAATCCGCTCGATCGAGCTCCCGTAGTGCCGTGCAATCTGAGCGAGGGTTTGCCCGCGCCGCACTCGATGAACTCGCGGACTCGAGCTCCTCGCGACGCGAGGAGCTGAGGCCGTGGCACGGCTGGCGCCGGGTATTTTCAACACCTGCCCAACCCGAATGAAATTGCTGCTCTTGAGGCGATTGTAGCGCCGCAGCGTCGAGACCGAGCTGCCGTACCTGCGCGCGATGGTCGATAGGGTCTCGCCACGGCGTACCCGGTGTCGTCTCTCGAAGACGGGATGGCGCTTCAGCTTCGCCGATGACGGCAAGGCGGCATAGCAATCCCGGAACGATTGCGAGCGCCCCGCCGGCATTCGGACCCGGTACCCGCTCGGCAACCAGCGCTTCCCGCTCACCGCGGCCGGCCGAATCGCCGGATTGAGACTCTTCAGAGTATCGAGCTGGCTGCCGGTGCAACTCTTGACCGAGCGCAAAGAGACGTAGTGGCCGAGGGGAACCTCGTCGGCGCTGAGCTCCGACTCGAGGCGAATATCGCCGAAGTGGTTTCGGTAGTCGCGGTGAACCTCTACCGCCGCGAGGAACTCGGCGTAGAAGTTCTTGGAGGCGAACCCGAACGTACGGCTCTCATACCGGTCGATGATGACATCCATGTCGCTGCTGCCCACTTCGCGAACCGCGCGAGCCATTCCCGCCGGGCCGTGGTTGTAGGCGGTGATCGCCAGCGGCCACGTTCCGAGCCGTTCGTAGTTCTGCTTCAAGAACCGCGCGGCCGCCCGGGTCGACACGAAGGGATCGAGGCGTTCGTCTACGGCGCCGTCGATTTTCAAGAAGAGCTTCCCGGTGCCCGGCATGAACTGCCACATGCCCGCCGCCCCGACCTTGGAATAGGCGTGGGTATTGAAAGACGACTCCACCAGAGGCAACCGGGTCAACTCGATCGGCAGCCCTTCGGCTCGGAAGATCTCCTCCATCCGGGGCAGGTAGCGCGCGCTACGCTGAACTCCTTCCAGAAATCTCTCGCGCACCCCGCGTTGAGACCGAATCCGCTTCTTGCCCGCTGCACGCCGGTACCGGTCCGGATGAGGGTCGCTCTTCAACAAGCTGCGAATCCGCATCTCCTCGACGGTCAACTGGGTGCTGTCGGGATGGCGATGCAACCGTTCGAGGATCGCCCGGATGCGCGCGATTTCGTTGCGTTCGGTGCGCTTCATCAGGCGACTCAACTCGCCGGGGCTGAGACGGACGGCCTCGCGTTGAAAGTCGAGAATGGCGTAGACCCGGCTGGGATCCTCGGTGTCGTGAATCACGACGTGATTCCTCGAGTAGGTCGAAAAGATCTGCTTCCAGAACTCGACCTTCGCCACCAAGCGATCCGGGCACGGGAACAGCGCCGAGTCGGCGGCTGCTGCCCCGACGAACACGACCCACGACAAGCCCAAGCTGATGCCAACGCGCAACACTTCCGATCTCCTACCCCGCCCCACCTGCGCCGTCACCGCGACGACACGAAAATTATCCCCGTGCAGGGTCCTCCGAGTCAAGTGCGGTGCAGGAGCGCGGTAGGTCCTCTTGGTCCTATCGAAGGCGGAAGCGCCCCCTTCCGATCGCTCGCCGCTTCCACATCCGCTCACCGGGACGGCAGCACAACCTCGAAACAGGCACCGCCGACAACCGCCCGATCGATGCGGATCGTCCCGCCGTGCCTCTCCGCGATTGCGAACGCCAAGCTGAGTCCCAACCCAACCCCCTGCCCCTCTGGGCGCGTCGTGAAGAAAGGCTCGAACACCCGGTCGATGCAGTCGGCGGGAACCCCTGGCCCATCATCGGTCACCCGCAAGACGACTCGAGGCTTCGCGCCTTCACAACGTCGCTCGGTCGATACCACCACCCGTCCTGCGTCGCCGACCGCTCGCGCAGAGTTGCTGAGCAGGTTGAGGACAAGCTGGTCGACCTCCTCTGCCAC
>JANQHZ010001065.1 GCA_028282445.1 Candidatus Binatia bacterium
AGAAACCAGAGAAAGAACGGACCCAGCCCGGACTGCGTGAAGGAGTGCACCGAGGAGATCACTCCGCTGCGGGTCAAGAAGGTTCCGAAGATGGTGAGGGCAAAGGACATGATGACCAACACCATGTTCCAGACCTTCAGCATATTCTTCTTTTCCTGAATCATCACCGAATGCAGGAATGCGGTGGCGGTCAGCCAAGGCATGAAGGCGGCGTTCTCGACCGGGTCCCAAGCCCAGTAGCCGCCCCATCCGAGGACCTCGTAGGCCCATAGCGCCCCGAAGAGGTTGCCGAGCGAGAGAAAAAACCAAGCGAACAGCGTCCAGCGGCGGGTCGTTCGAATCCAGGTGGCGTCGAGCTTGCCGGTGGCGAGTGCGGCGATCGCAAAGGCAAAGGGGATCGTCATACCGACGAAGCCGAGGTAGAGCGACGGTGGGTGGATCGTCATCCAGTAGTTTTGCAGCAACGGATTGAGATCGCGCCCCTCGCGTGCCGGGACCGCAAGAGTTTCGAAGGGCGGCGTGATGAAGAAGAGCAACGACAGGAAGAAGAGTGCCACCGTCATCATCACGGCGACGACGTAGGGCATCAGCTCGCGGTGCCGGTAGCGGTTTTGCAGCACCACGACCGAGCTGATCGAGGTGAGAATCAGCGCCCAGAAGAGGAGCGATCCCTTCTGACCGCCCCACAAGGCGGCGATCGTGTAATAGAGCGGAAGCGAGCTACTGCTGTAGGCGGCGACGTACTCGACACGGAAGTCTCGCGTCACCAACGCGTGAAGGAGAACGCCGGTGGCGACCAGCACGGCCACCCACACAGCCAGCGCGCCGTTTTCGGCACTCCGCACGAAGTCTCTTCGTCTCGTCCAAGCGCCGGCCAGCGCCATCAAAATGGAGTAAGCGGAGATCAGCCAGCCGATCAGGATTGCCTGGCGTCCAAGCTCGATCATGGGTGATCCTTTCGATCCGCGTCAGGAAAACCGCAGATAAAAGTAGGGGGGAAGGAAGCGCGGAAGCGTGCATCTACCCGCACTCCGATGGTGACGCGCCCCGCTTCAGTAGGCAGCCGCTTGTTGGCCTTCCACTTCGGGTTCGTATTTCGACGGGCAACTCGTCATCACCGACTTCGCCTGAATGATCCCTCCGGCGTACGTTCCTTCGATGATGACGTCGCGCCCCTCGGCGAACATGTCGGGCACGACTCCTGTATACTCGACGGCGACCGTGTCGGTGGCAGCGGCGTCGTCGTCGGTGAATTCACCGACGCGAAACGTCATCTCCGTGCCCTTGGCGCTGGTATTCTTGGTCAACGATCCGGGAGCGACCCTTCCCGCGATGCGGACTCCTTGCCCGACCATTGCGTCGCGCCGAGGAAGGAACTCTTCGATCGTGAAATAATACGCCGAGGATTGCTCGACACCCGCGTACATCAGGTAGCCGATCGAAGAAACGAGGAGGATTGCGCCGATTCCGAACTTGTAATTTCTCTTCATGGCTTTCGAAAAAAGGCTAGAGGATTACCCTACCCCCGGCAAGGAGACGACTTCACGAACCGTCCGCTTCGTCGTCGACGTCGGGAGACACCGGTTCGCCGGCAATGCGGTAGCGCTCGTCAGCCCAATTCCCGAGGTCGAGAAGACGACAGCGTTCGCCGCAAAACGGTCGGAAAGGATTGCCCTCCCACTCGTTCGAAGTCTTGCACACCGGACAGGGAACCTTCATCGCATTCGAGCGTAGGGAGGCCGTCGACTCGACGCAATCCACACCCCGTGGCGGCACCGCCGTCCTGCATTCGTCAGGTGGAGAGACCCACGAAGGGGGCTTCACGCAAGCGAGCTCGATCCAACGTGGACCTGCGCCCTCTCGCGGGCTAGATTGCCTGCTGCTCTATGGCAAACGACAAAAAATCAGCCCCGTCGCAAGCGGCGGACAACCCATCTTTCGCCGGTTTCGCCTTCCGCCTCTTCCTCTACCTCTTTCTAGCGAGCCTCTTCTTCTCCGTGGGGAACTTGCACGAGAGCCTGATGCCCGTGCAGCGACTGCTCGCCGAAAGCGCCGGAGGAGGCGCCAATCTGGCCGGTGCCGATGCGACGGTCGAGGGAACGATCATTCGAACCGATCACGCCGCGCTCGATATCAACCACGAGTGTACCGGGATCTTCGTTCTGCTGGTCTACACCATGTTCGTCATGGCCTACCCCGCCCCATGGCGAAGCCGCCTGAGCGGTGCTGCGGTCGGCTGGGTGACGCTGAACGTCGTGAACGTTCTGCGGTTGATTCTCTTGACCGTCATTGCCAGCCGCAGACCCGATTGGTTCGCTTACTTCCACGAGTACTTCTTTCAGGGCTTGTTCATCGCCCTGCTCGCTATCCTCGCGTCGATTTGGACCGAACAGGTGCGCCGTGAAGCTCTCGCCGGGGTTTCTGCTTAAGTTCTTCGGTCTCGCGGCGGTTTTGTTCGCGCTGTGGTCCTTCGCGGGCTTCGGCGATGCATACGGACGTTTCGTAGTGGCGGTCGCAACCCCGGTGATCGAGATCGTCACCGACTGCGAAGTCGGGGAGGTAAGGGCGACCCACAAGGGGTTGTCGATCGACATCAGCCGCACCGACCCCTCCGACGGTCGGGTCTACAAGCGCACGGTGCCCCTACAGCCGCGCGAAGTCTTTTCCGGCCTGATCCCGTTCCTCGCCCTGATGCTCGCGACCGCAGGATTGCCCCTGAAGCAACGAGCCACCGCGGTAGCGACGGGCGTCGCGATTCTGTTCGTGTTTCATTTCGGGCTCATGGTTCTCGGCCCCTATCTGACCGGCCTACCGCAAGCACACCTATCGCCCGAAACGCTGCGCGGCGTAGTGAAGCCCGCGATCAACGTACTGTACGGCTTCTACGGAATCGTATGCTACGCGGCGCTTCCATTCGTGCTGTGGTTCTGGCTCGGGTCGGGGATCGGCTCTCGGCAACCAGCCGAGTGACGAGGTCACCGGCACCCTCAGTCGGTCTCGACCTCGCCCGCCGATGTCACGAACACCAAGCGCGCCGGGTTGACCGCCGCGATCGATTTCCAGCGCGCGGCGAGCGACCGCTTGGCGGCGACTCGGCTCTCGGTATCCAAACGTTCGAGCTCCTCGGTCACCTGCACGCACAGCGCCTCGGCGATTTCCGGCTTGCAGCGTCCCGCTCCACCGATGTGGCCAGCCTGCTCCGATCGTCCGACCTCGCGCAAGAATCGCTGAACCTCCGCCGATGCGCGCACCGCCGGTGGAGGTTCGGCGAACCAGACCCGAGCCAGCGCGGCAAAGAGGACGACGACCGTGCCGGCTCCGAGGACGATCCCGAACATAGCCAACCAACTGCGCCAGTGCGTGTAGGAACGACACTCGATACATTGCGGCGTTCCCCAGGGGATCTGTGCACCGCACTGCTTGCAAACGCGCGCCATCGCGAAGTACCGCGCTTCACCCCTCGAAGACGGCCATCACTTCTTCGAGCGCCTTGAGCTGACCGCCGTTCACCGAGGAAGGCACCAGGATCGGCGTCGATACGCCGGCATCGTACCAACGCTCCACACCTTCACGAACCTCGGCCACGCTGCCGTAGAGCGTCACGTCGCGCAGCCACCGTTCGGGCATCAGCGCGTCGAGCTGGTCCTTGGCGCCGTCCGCGACGGCTGCCTGGATCGCCTTCATCTCGTCCTCGTAGCCCGCCTCGATCCAGTAGTTCTGGTAGTTCGGCAGCTGCACGTACATACGCAGCACCCGGCGCAGCACATTGGCTGCAGCTTCGCGGTCGTCGGACACGCAGGTCGGGATCATGTTGCCGACGAAAAAATCGCGGTCGAGCTTGTCGGCCGGCAACTCGGCGAGTGAGCTCGGCATGTGCGAGCACGCAGCGTTGGCCCACACCGCGCCGCCGGCGACTTCGCCAGCCAGCCGCAGCATCTTCTTGCGCAAGGTCGCGAGGATCAAGGGCGGCAAGGGACCGACCCGCTTCTCGCTCTTGAGGTAGGTCTCGGCGAACGCTCGCATGTCGGACAACGGTTTACCGGTCTTGAGGCCTAGCGAGGCATTGAAGACGTCATGGCTCACGCCGACGCCGAATAGAAAGCGGCCGCCGCTGATCTCGTGGATGTAGGACGCCGTCTGGGCGTAATCGTGTGGGTGGCGTGCGTAGATGTTGGCGATACTCGTCCCGAAACGGAATCGCTCGGTCGCCGACGCGATCGACTGACAGTACGCCACGCAGTCGCCGAGGCTGGGGGAGTAGATCCCCGCGAACCCTCGCTCTTCGGCTTGCTGAGCGGCGGCAATCAGGTTGGCCCGGCGACCCGGTACCGCGGATAGGCTGAGAGCTGGCTTCTTCATCGGGCGATCGCTACCAGCCGAAACGACCCGGCGATAGCGCGGGAGTGGGTCGGTATGATTCCTGGAGCCGCACCGCCCTCCGCTTGCGCGCCGCTGCCCGACGTGAAAAGAGAAGAAAAGGCGAAAATTAATGAGCGCAATGAAGGGACGCGGCACCCCCACCAATCCGGCCAATCGCTTCGAAAAGCTTCACTTCGAGCCGGCCGAAGCCTGCGATTCGCCTGCCGATGGCCCGCGCACCCAGCTCTACCGCGACCTGTCGCGCGGTATCCTATCGGCGAACGATAGCCCGGATCTTCGCTTCCGCTACAGCCTGAATCCCTACCGCGGTTGTGAGCACGGCTGCGTCTACTGTTACGCCCGGCCCAGCCACGAGTACCTCGGTTTCAGCGCCGGCCTCGATTTCGAGACCAAGATCGTGGTGAAGGAGAACGCGCCGCAGCTGCTGCGGCAACGGTTTCTGTCGCCGCGCTGGACGCCGGAAGTGGTGGCCCTTTCGGGCAATACCGACTGCTACCAACCCTGTGAGCGCGCGCTACGCATCACGCGCGCCTGCCTCGAGGTCTTCCGCGAGTTCCTCAATCCGGTCGAGATCATCACGAAGTCGGCCTTGGTCACGCGCGATGCCGACTTACTCGCGCCGCTGGCCGAAGTCGATGCCGCCGCGGTCTACGTCTCGCTGACCTCGCTCGACCCCGAGCTCGCCCGCACGCTCGAGCCGCGCGCTTCGACGCCGGCGCGGCGCCTGGCTGCAATCCGGGAGCTGACTGCCGCCGGCATATCGGTCGGGGTGATGACGTCGCCGATCGTCCCCGGGCTGAACGATCACGAAATCCCCCGCTTGCTCGAGGCAGCCGCCGGCGCCGGCGCGCTGACCGCCGGCTGGACGCTGCTTCGGCTCGCCCAGCCTCTCGATACGCTCTTCGAACAGTGGCTCGGGCAGCACTATCCTGAGCGCCTCCGACGCGTCCTACAGCGCATCCGGGAGTGTCGAGACGGCAAGATCAGCGACTCGCGCTTCGGACATCGAATGCGCGGCAAGGGCGCCTACGCGCAACAGATCGACGACCTGTTCCGGAGCGCCGCCTACAAGCACGGCCTCGACGCCCGTCTACCGACGCCGAGCGCGAGCGCGTTTCGACGTCCGCCGCAAGCGGGCGACCAGCTCGCTCTCTTCGGCTGAAGCAGCCGCCACCAGAGCGTCGCAGCCCTCGTCGCAATTTGTTGGCAATAGATCGGCCGCCTTGATAGCGGTCGAACTATTGCATCCGGAGAGGTAATTTGATGCGTCATTTCGCAGGGTTCCAGCGTCTGACCATCGCTCTCCCACTGTGCGGCCTGATCCTCGGCGCGTGCGGTGGGGGTGGCGGAGGCGGCGGCTCGTCGGCCGAGACGCTCTACGTTCGCCGTAGCGGCAGCGACAGCAACGACGGCACCACGACCGACACGGCATTTCGATCCATCTGGAAGGCGGTGAGCGAGGCGAGACCGGGCCAGACCATCGTGGTCGGCCCCGGGGAGTACACTGTCCCGCGCGACGCACCCTTCAACAGCATCGATATCGACGATATCGCCGGCGAGCCCCTGATCATCATGGCGGACCCAGAAGGTTCGACGACGAACGATCGGCCTGGCGAGGTCATCGTCAACGCCCGCAGCGGGTTCGGCATGCGCGTTTCTCGATCCAGCAACATCACGATCGAGGGATTTCGCTTCGAACGCGCCCGCGGTGGGCAGGAGAACGCGGCCATCCAGGTGCGTAGTGAATCGAGCGACATCACCATCCGCGACTGCGAATTCGCCCTCAATCGCGACGCCATTCGAGTGCAAGGATCGTCCGCGGTGACGGTTTTCAACAATCTGTTCTTCGACAACAACCGCGCGATTCGGCTGAATGGCGCGGCCGACGTGGACATTCTGAGCAATACCATTGCCGACAACGACGCGCGCGGTATCTCGATCAGCGGATCCAGTCGCACCACCGTCCGCAACAACATCGTCCAGGACAACTCGAACCGAAACATC
>JANQHZ010001073.1 GCA_028282445.1 Candidatus Binatia bacterium
GCCGCTCTCGAACGCATCGACGGGCTGCGCGCCGATTTGCGTCTGCCGCGCGGGGTACAACTGGAGCTTCCCGACAACCTCGAGGGCGACGAAGTTACGTTGACGGTACGGGCGGCGTCTGCCGAGCAGCTGCGCAGCCGCGTCGAGGCGATCGCCAGCTCTCTCGACGGCGGCGAGATCGACACGATTTTCTCGGTCTGGCAGGAGCTGGAAGGGTGAGGTTCGTTCCCTCCGAGGTCCTGGTCGAACGCGGCGAGGAGAGTAGCGCCCTGGCGAGGCTGACGGCCGAGCGCATTCCGGACGTACCCGTACGACTGTTCGAACCTGCCGAGGCACCGGCGGAGGTGGAGTTCGCGGCCGCCAAGAAGTCGCTGGTTCTCAAGCGCCATCGAGGCGGTTTTCTAGAGCATTGCCCGGCCGGTACGCCGGGGCTGGTCTGTTGCAACTACCTGGTGGTCAACTTTGCGAGCAACTGCCCGTACGATTGCTCGTACTGCTTTCTGCAGGAATATCTTTCCAGCAACGGTCGACTGACCGCCTTCACCAATGTCGAGGATGGCCTTGCCGAAATCGGTCGTGTGCTGAGCTCTCATCCCAGCAAGCAGTTTCGCATCGGGACGGGTGAGCTCGCCGACAGCCTGGCGCTGGACGCGGTGACCGGCCTGAGCCGATTATTGGTTCCGTATTTCGCCGAGCGCGACAATGCCGTGCTCGAGCTCAAGACCAAGAGCGATTGTGTCGACGAGTTGCTCGACCTCGATCCGAATGGTCGCACTGTGGTGAGTTGGTCGCTGAGCCCGCACGCGATTGCAGCCGAGGAGTACGGCACTGCGAGCGTTGGCGAACGGCTCGAGGCGGCGGCGCGGGTGCGGCAAGCCGGGTATCGGGTCGGGTTCCACCTCGATCCCATCGTCGAGCACGACGGTTGGGAGGAGTCCTACAGCGCGATCTTGAACGACGCTTTCGCGGCGGTGGATCCGCGCGAGGTGGCGTGGTTCAGCCTCGGCAGCTTGCGAATGACGCCTTCGCTTCAAAAGAGGGTGCGCGGCCGGTCGGCGACCGCCCCGGCCCGATGGGCGCAAGCGGCCGAGCTCGTCCCCGGGGCCGACGGGAAGTTGCGGGTGTGGCGGGGGCTGCGCGTCCGCATGTACCGCTTCTTGATCGAGAAAATCCGCCTACACGCACCGGATGCGCCACTGTATCTCTGTATGGAGGGCCCCGGGGTGTGGGAGCGAGCGATGAGCGAGGTCCCCACCGACCGCGACCTCGGCGCGCGTGTCGTGGCAGGAGCCCGCTCGTGAATGAGGGGGATCGCGCGCGGCGAGCGATCGGCATCTTCGACTCGGGAATTGGCGGCTTGACGGTAGCGAAGGCTCTCGCCGACGCACTGCCGACCGAGCACCTCATCTATCTCGGGGATACGGGTCGAACGCCGTACGGCACCAAGTCGCCCGACGTGGTGCAGCGGTATTCGCGCGAGAACGCCTCTTTCCTCGTCGATAAGGGAATCAAGCTGCTGGTGGTCGCGTGCAATACGGCCAGCGCCGTCGCCCTGTCGACCTTGCGGTCCGACCTCGACCTACCGGTGATCGGCGTGATCGAGCCGGGCGCCGCGGCCGCAGTCGGCGCGACGCGCAACGGCAAGATCGGCATCGTCGGCACCGAGGCGACGATCCGCAGTGGCGCCTACACCGGCGCCATTCGCTCGCTACGCTCGGACGTGGAGATCTACACTCGCGCTTGCCCTCTCTTCGTGCCGCTGGCCGAGGAAGGGTGGGTCGACAACCGGGTCGCGCACGAGACCGCCGACCTGTATCTCGCATCGCTCAAACACAGCGGTATCGATACGCTCATCCTCGGGTGCACGCATTATCCGCTTCTGCGCGAGACGATTGCGGCGGTGATGGGGCCGACGGTCCGGGTGATCGATTCGGCCGAGGCCACC
>JANQHZ010000142.1 GCA_028282445.1 Candidatus Binatia bacterium
GTGCGGCCTTGCGGAAGCGGTCGCTGGCGAGGGCACGAGTCACCATGGTGGAGATCTGCTTCCGTTGGGACGGCGAAGTAGGCGGCATCAGGTCACCGAACGGCTCGGCCATGATGCCGCGCAGCAAGCTGCGCGCCAGGTCGACGGCGAACTGCTGATTGGACCTGCGCAAGGCGAATGCAACCGCCTGCTCCTGCAGCATCGGCATCCCCAGCTCGATGAACGCTTTAATCTGATCCTCGAGAACCGCGGCCGTAATCCCGCCAAAGAACGGATTGACGCGCTTGTTGAAAGAAACGATCGCCGAGTGAATCAGCTCGGCGAGCAGCTTGCGTACGAAGCGCTGGCGGATGACCTGCGCCAGAATCTCCTCGAGCGCCTCCGGGTTGGGCAGCTCCTCGTCCAACATCTCTTCGATGTCGTCACGCAACTCCGGCCCGAGGATTTCGTCCAAGGAGCGGCGCTCGCGCCGCATGCGCTTCTCGACCCGTTCGTTGACCCCGACCATTACTTTGGCGTTGGCGGCGGGGATCGCGAGCTCGGGCCCGGAGCGCGCAATCACCTGTCGGATCGCCGAGTCGTTGACGACTTCTTTCAAGCGCAGCGACTTGGCGGCGATGATCTCGGCGCGGATCGCCTTCTCCAGTCCACGCCGAAACGACGGCGAACGAACACGTTTCAGGAACCAACCGGGGGAGGTGGCGTCCGCTTTGGCGGTTGCGACGACGACCCGTGGCTCAGCGCGACGGGCGCCCATGGCACCTCCCCTGGCGCGACCTGAGCGCAGGTCTTGCGGGATTGCTCGATCGGAACGGTGGCGATAGCATCGGGGTTCTTCCTTTCGCATACGAAAAATCACGAATCGGGCGATCGAGTCCAACCGCCGCCCAGTAAGGAGCACGCCGTGCACGATCTCGTCATTCGCGGAGGCACCGTCGTCGATGGAACAGGCAGCGAGAAGCGCGTCGCGGATGTCGCGATCGACGGCGACCGCATCACCGCCGTCGGCGACAACGTCGGCGAAGGAAGGCGCGAAATCGACGCCAAGGGGCTGTTGGTGACGCCCGGGTGGGTGGACATCCACACCCACTACGACGGCCAGGTCACCTGGGACCCGTACCTGACCCCGTCCGGTTGGAACGGCGTCACCACGGTGGTGATGGGAAACTGCGGTGTCGGCTTCGCCCCAGTGAAGCCCGGGCAGGAGCAGTTTCTGATCCAGCTCATGGAAGGCGTCGAAGATATCCCCGGGACTGCCCTGTCGGAGGGCATCGACTGGCAGTGGGAGTCCTTCCCCGAATACATGGATGCGATCGAGAAAATGCCGCGAGCGATCGACATCGGCACGCAGGTACCGCACGGAGCAATCCGTGCCTACGTGATGGGCGAACGCGGCGCCAAGAACGAGAAGGCCGAGCCCGCCGAAGTCGCCGAGATGGCCGAGCTGGTCAAGCAAGCTCTCGACGCCGGAGCGCTTGGATTCTCGACCTCGCGCACCATTCTGCACCGCGCCGCCGACGGCGAGCTCGTGCCGGGTACGACGGCGGATCGCGAAGAGGTACTCGGAATCGGTCGCGCCATCGGCGAAGCCGGACACGGCGTCTTCGAGGTCGCCAGCGACCTCGCCCCCGAAGGCGAAGAGCTCGCATGGATGAGCCAGCTCGGCAAAGAGACCGGTCTCCCGGTTTCATTCGCCTGTTTGCAGAGCCCGCTCGATCCCGACCAGTGGCGACGGTTGCTCGAAGCGTGCGAGAAAGACGCCGCCGAGGGAGGTCACCTGACGCCGCAAGTCGCGCAACGCCCGGCCGGACTGCTGATGGGATTCGAGAGCACATTCCACCCGTTCTCCTTGAACGAGGGCTATCAGCCGTATGCCAACATGCCTGCGGCGCAGCGGCGCGCCGAGCTCTCCAAGCCGCAGGTGCGGGCGTCGATCCTCGCCACCGGCCCGGATCCCGCTTCGCTCGAAGGTGTCGTTGCCCTCATCATCGGCGCCTTTCACATGATGTTCCCACTCGGAGACCCGCCCGACTACGAGCCGGGCCCCGAGAAGAGCCTCGCTGCCATCGCCGAGCGCGAGGGGCGGACGCCGCAAGAGGTCGCCTACGACATCATGATGGAAGACGACGGTCGCGGCTTCGTGTACCTGCCTCTTCTGGGCTATGCCAACGGCGATCTCGAGGCGCTGCGCGAGATGATGATGCACCCGCAGTCCATGTTCAGCCTCTCCGATGGCGGCGCCCACTGCGGACTCATCTGCGATGCGAGCATCCCCACCTACCTACTCACCCACTGGGTGCGAGATCGGGAACGCGGTCCACGCATTCCTCTCGAGCAGATCGTGGAGCGTCAAACCCGCCGCACCGCTCGCTTTTACGGCATGCACGACCGCGGGGTGATCGCACCCGGGATGAAAGCCGACCTCAACGTCATCGACTTCGAGGGGCTACACATCCACAGCCCAGAGATGGTCAATGACCTTCCGGCGAACGGGCGCCGTCTCGTGCAACAGATCGACGGCTACCGTTACACCATCTGTAGCGGCGCGATTACGTTGCAGGACGGAGCACCGACCGGCGAGATGCCCGGCAAGTTGATCCGCGGGCCGCAACCGGCGCCAGCGTAAGTCTAGCTTAGACGACCGAGGGCGGCCGCGCCGGCGGGGGCAGCCCTCTTGATTGGCGAAGCCTCACAGGCGGCGCCGGCGGTCGGGCGCGTCCATCCCGCGCCTACCTCGCGCTGGCAGCGCTCGCAAAGTTGCGTTGCACTCAGTAGATTGCGTCGGTCTCGCCATGCCCAGGTTCGTTCCAAGCATCGCCACCCGCATCGCCAAGCGGCTGCGCGGACGGCGCATCACCTCGCCGGTAAGTCGGCGCCTGCGCCGCCGCAACGCGCGAATCCTGCTCGCCTACACTGGATTCGTCGCGGCAGTCGTACTCATCGAGGCGTTCGTATTCCGCGTCCTCATGTGGTGGGCAGAGGGGCGCGACGAGTCGCTCGCCACCGGAATCTACTGGGTGCTCAGCACGATGAGCACACTCGGACTGGGCGACATCGTGTTCCAGAGCACCACCGGACGCATGTACACGATGTTCGTGCTGATGACCGGCATCATCCTGCTGTTGGCCGTCCTACCCTTTGCGTTCGTTCGCTTCTTCTACGCACCCTGGTTGGCCAGCCGCACGGTGCCGGCAACCGTGTCGGGTCATATCATCATCGCTGGGCACGGCGACCTCGCCCGCCCACTCGCCGAGACGCTCGAGCTGCACGGGATCCCGCACTTCATGGTCGAACCCGACCAGACCCTGGCCAACCAGCTCGACGAGGAGGGCATCCCGGTCGTCTCGCAACCGCTCGACGAGCCGCAAACCTACGAGATGCTGCGCATCGGGGAAGCCGCCCTCGTCGTCCTCGACGGCTCCGATGCGGAGAACACCACCAGCGCCCTGCAGATCCACGAGCTCGCCCCCGAGGTTCATATCGCATCGGTGGCATCGAGCGCACACGCCGACGACCTGCTGCGACTGGCCGGCGTCCGTCGGGTGCTGCCGCTCAAGCGTCAACTCGGCCAGCATCTGGCGGCTCGCCTCAACGCCGGTCACGCCCAGACCCACGTCATCGGTCGGCTGCGCGAGCTACTGGTCGCCGAGCTTCCGGTCCACATGACCCCGTGGGTCGGAAAATCCATTCGCGATCTCCGGCTGCGCCAGGAGTTCGGCGTCAACGTGATCGGCGTCCTCGACCAGGCCCGATTCATCCCAGCCAACTCCGACACCGTCCTGGGCACGCAGAGCGTACCCGTCGTCATCGGAACCGCCCAGCAGTTGCGCGAGTTGGATGAGTTCCTGGTGATCTACAACGTCAACTACAGCCCGGTCGTCGTCGTGGGTGGGGGCGTCGTCGGCCGCGCGGCGGCACGCGTCATCCGCAAACGCGGCGTCCCGGTCCACGTCGTCGACCTCAACCCCCAGCGCAGTCACTGGGGTGACGACCAACCCGCCCGATGGATCGTCGGCGACGCCAGCGAAAGGCGAATTCTGGAGGAAGCAGGACTGGAAGAAGCACCGTCCGTACTGCTCACTACCGCCAGCGACGCGACCAACATCTACCTCGCCCTGCAGTGCAATCACGTCGCGGAAGACGTTCGCATCGTCAGCCGCGTCACCCACGAACGCAACCTGCGTGCGGTTCAACGCGCCGGCGCCGACGTGGCGCTTAGCCACACCTCGCTCGGGGTTTCCTCGGTATTCGCCGCGCTCAACCAGCGCGAGCTCGTCATCCTCGGCGAGGGCGTCGAGCTGCACGAGTTCGACGTACCTCCAGACCTGGTCGGAGCAACGCTCGAGAGCGCCGCGATCGCCGCCAAAACCGGCCTCAACGTCATCGCGATCCAAAAGGCCGACGACAGCATCGGAATCCCAACTGGAAGCACGGTCTTCGAAGAGAACGACAGCCTGGTCATGATCGGCGCGCAAGCGCAGTTGCAGCAGTTCCAGGACGAGTACTCGTAAAGACCCAGCCGGACCTGTGACTCCCCGTCAGATTGGAATCGATTCTCGTAGCTGGGAAATCGCTCCAACTCGATCGCCCGATTCCACAACCTACGCAGGCGCCACCGCGCTTGGCATTGAGTTTGAACACTAGGCGCAGCGAACGGAACGAACGACGCGAACAGCCCGAGCTCCGCAACCTCGGCGCTCGCTGGGTAGTTTCGCTCTTCGACTCGAAGCCCATTCCGATGTCCCATCGGCGGATGTCATCACCCGGCACCGCCAAACCGAGAGGATGAAATGGCCAAACGAAAACAAGACGTAATCCAACGCTTCGTGAAGCAGATCGAACGCAACGCGACCAAGCTCAAAAAGGACCTCCAGCGTTTCTCGAAGAACTCCAACCTGCCGCACAACCTCGACGAGCTGGCTGGAGAGTTGCGGCGTAGCGCCGCTTCGGTCGCGTCCGAAGTCGAGCACTATCTCCACG
>JANQHZ010001108.1 GCA_028282445.1 Candidatus Binatia bacterium
ATGTCCTCCAGCAGCGACGCATCGTCTTCGCCGGAAGCCGGCTTCGCCGCGATGCGGGTGGCCTTCGCCGGCTTCTTCCCGCTGCCGTCGCACCAGTGCAGGAACTCCGCAACCGTCGGCCAGGTGATCTCCGACGAACGAGAGCCGACCACCAAGCCGAAGTGACCGGCCTTCATCCTGACCTCGTAGGTCTTGGCGCGCGGCGCCGCATCGCGAATCGCGCGCACCGCACCTGCCGGGGCGATCGAGTCGGAGTCACCGATAAACACGAGGATCGGACAACTGACGTTGGCGAGGGTCACCGGCCGGCCGGCAATCACCAGTCCACCCTGCAGCAACCGATTGTCGGCAATCAGCTGTTCGACAAAATCCTGCAAGGCGGGGCCGGGAAAAGCGACCCATCCCTCGCTGCCGAGGAAGCGCCGCATCCCCTCGGTTCGTTGCAACGTCTCGCGATCGTACAACTTGAGAGCAAACTCGACGCGCTGCTGCACGGTCTTGACCGGGTCGAGGAGCTGAAATCCCAAGCGCGTCGCCCAAGACGGTATTCCGCTCGGAAAGAGCGTCGACTGCAGGCTACCCAAGCTATCGAGCACGTCGGCGGCAAACTCGGGCGGGAGCATCGGCGGTAATCCCTTGTGAAGATCCACAGGGCTTCCAAAGGTAACGAGGGAGGCCAGACCGACCGACTCGCGCAGCGCCGCCGCTTGGTAACAGAACATTCCCCCTTGCGAATAGCCGGCAAGGTGTACGTCACGACCCGTCTTCTTGCGTACCGTATCGACCGCTTCGCTCACCGCCACGACGTGGTCGGTGAGTGTTCGATCGAGCCCGCCCTCTTCCTTTTCGGGAGACCCGAAGTCGATCACCCACGGATCGACTCCGGCCGCATGCAAGGTCGCGACCGCACTCGTATCCGGTGACACGTCCCAAACCTCGGCGGTAATCATCAAGGGCGGTACGAGCAGAATTGCCGGACCGTTGCCGGCATCCGGGAAGTAATGGCGCAGCCGATAGTTCGCCTTCTGGGCTACGATTTTGTGAGGCGACGATTGCGGATCGCCGAGGCCGCCGAAACGGGCGATCTCGATGCCGTTCTGCCAAGCGGCGGCAAGCTGCGATACAAACGACGCCGACGGGCGCTTCATTTCCTTGGTCTTCCGCTTTGCCATGGAGCCGAGGCCTTTCAGGGCTGACTTTGAGAACGGTCGCGAACCACGGACTCTGCCACCGTCTCTCGCCTCCCCGCAAGACTAGTCGGCCGAGCACAGAGCACAACCGCGAGCGAGAGGTCCTTCCGAAAAATGGGCTCCGGACGAACTTCTAGTCTCCCGTCACCTGCTCCAGGCAACGCGAGACCCGCCGCTCGAGCATCTCCTGGCGACCCGAGACCGGTGTCGGATCGACGCCGCCTTCGCGGACCAACGCATAGAGATCGCCCATCGCCAGCTCGCCACCCAGAATTCCCTCACCGAGCGATCCATCCCACGCCCGGTAGCGCTGCGACACCAGAGTCGCCAGTGCATCCTCTTCGATCAGACGCTCGGCGCACAGTAGAGCGCGTGCGATCGTATCGATTCCGCCGATGTGAGCGTGAAACAGGTCGACCGGGTCGCAACTCTGGCGCCTGAGCTTCGCATCAAAGTTGAAGCCGCCGGTCCCCAGGCCACCGTTGCGGTAGATCTCGTATAGCGCGAGCGACATCTCTTCGACGCTGTTGGGAAACTGATCGGTGTCCCAGCCGTTCTGCGGGTCGCCGCGGTTGGCGTCCACGCTTCCCAAGATCCCATGGGCAATCGAGTAAACCAGCTCGTGCTGGAAGCTGTGACCAGCCAGGGTCGCGTGATTGACCTCGATGTTGAGCTTGATCTCCTTGTCCAGCCCGAACTTCTGCAGGAACGCGTACACCGCGGCAGCGTCGTAATCGTACTGATGCTTGGTGGGCTCGTGCGGCTTGGGCTCGATCAGGATCGTACCCTTAAAGCCGATCGCGTGCTTGTGTTCGACCACGATCTGCATGAAACGGCCGAGCTGAGCCATCTCGCGTTTCATGTCCGTGTTGAGTAGGGTCTCGTACCCTTCGCGACCGCCCCAAAGCACGTAGTTCTCGCCACCGAGTCGATGCGTAGCCTCCAAGCAGTGCTTCACCTGGGCGGCCGCATAGGCAAACACCTGCGGGTCCGGATTGGTCGCCGCCCCAGCCGCGTAGCGGGGATGACCGAAGAGGTTGGCCGTGCCCCAGAGAAGACGGATTCCGCTGCTTTCCATCCGAGTCTGCACATCATCCAGGAGGCGGTCCAATCGGTCGCAGCTTTCGGAGAA